>JAGLCW010000123.1 GCA_023146045.1 Caldisericia bacterium | reverse complement strand
ATGTTGAAGACTGTAGTACTTTTTTTGTAACATTGTCTTGAACATATACTACCAATGAAATATTGGCTAAGTTAAAGTACTCTAGTAGTGTAAAGTCTACATCTAATTCATACACATCGCCTTTTGTACCAAATGTATCTCCTGATGGTAATTTCATTTGAACGCCTAGGTAGTCATGTTTATTATCATTTTTTGGAGTTACAAAATCTCTAAGTACAAAATGGTGTACTTTGTCTTTGTTTACTGCTACATACGGAATGTTGCTTTCAACAACTGCAAAGTAAATGTGTGGATTTTTGTATGGGAGGTTGTCTAATGCATTTATTGATGCATGTACTTTTCCCATTCTGTGTTGAGAATCAAATATACTTCTCACAGATATTGTTACTGCTGAAGGTTCTTTGGATTTTTGTATCACTTTTTCGCGATAGGATTGGTACATATTTTCGGCTTTTTCTGCAAATGAAACATCTCCTTCAGACGTTGGTACGCCTTGCAAGTAATCTGTTCCATCAAAGAACATACATGGTATTCCCTTGTTGGACATATACCATTTCATTCTTTGTTCACTTTCAATCCAACTTAACCTTGGCACTGGGTGATCTTTGGTTGATTCTACATAGTACTCAATAAATGTTACAGTTTCTTTCCCAAGTTCTTCGTAAAGCCTGTCCATTGCAGTGTGTGAGTGAACACAATTAATACACCACGTAGCTGTGAACAATTCTCCTAGAACAGTATGAGGAACTAAGTCCAGCTTCTGTTTAAAAACAAATGTTGAACTAATTTTATGTGATTTATCACCCTTTGCAGCATCAGCACGAACTTCTACTGTGTACTCACCAGCTTCAACATATTTTGAGGTTGGTTTTAAAATTAGATATGTTGTATCTGTCTTAGGTAAATTTACTGATGGAGGATCAAATGTTGGAACAGTATTTTTTGGTAGCTTCAAGGCTGAAAAGGTTACAATTCCTTTAAATCCGTTTTGTGGAATAACTTTTATTGGTATTCTGTACTCTTGATCTGCAGAAGCCACATAGA
>JAGLCW010000122.1 GCA_023146045.1 Caldisericia bacterium | reverse complement strand
TTCAAGGCATTCACATAATTCATGCCGATCAATGATGATGCCTCTATAGCATATAGGTATTGTGTACTTCTCATGCTGTAACTTTAGGTGCTGACCATAATGTTTCAAGTATATCAGGATGTATTGTACTCATCATATCTGAACTCTTCTTCTGTAGGACTACAAATCCATGTTTGTTTAATACGAATTGTCCCTTACTTACCGGGACATGTATGGATTGTGTTGGATCAGTTTTCTTCACCATCCTGATGTAAACTGTCTGTGCCAAAATCTTCTCCTTCTAAAATGTTGGGATAAAATTTCCCAAGTATGTTTCTGTTCAAGGCCAGGGGATCAAAGAGAACCCCCATCCTAATCTGTAGGTCCATCTCTATATATGCCATGGCCTCCCTCTTCCTGCACCAAGTAATGATCTCTTTGTGTATAAGAACTTTGCCTTCTGAATGATCAGTAGAACCTTCATAGTTACGCCACTTCAACTTTACTACGACTTTCCTCTTGGCTGCGTTCTTTCGCTTACGCAATTCTGCAGCCAAGGGAGGACGTTTTTGTATAGTGATAGCAAGTTTCTTACCTACGTAATAGCTGCCATCATTATAATGAAGCACATATACAAAACCAATGTAACCATCAGGTACGGATCGCTGAGTAGTTCCACGATACGACCAATCCATTACTGTTTAATATTGAATGGGTTGGTTTTATCTTGAGGAACTTCTTTTGCAGGAAATTCTTTTGTTAACTCATCATCATATTCAGTGTCGTCTTCAGGTTCAGGTGTATCAGGAGTCTCTGTTGGTACACAAAGCTCTTCTGCTGTAAAAGTATGTTCGTCTTCATCTTCAAGACCTGGGAGCTGTGCTGACTTCTCACCCAAGGTGACAGTTGCCATAGCTTTTGTACCCTGTGTAACATTTACCTGTCTGTCATCTCCATAAGACATAAACTTGTCTCTTATGTATGCTTGGATCGCTTCTTCAATATCTTCTCTGTTTAAAATTATTTTCATTTCTTTTCCTTTGTTTCAATATGTTTATTTCCTGTTACCTCAAGAACCCAATTCAATGTGTCCAGACCTGGACCATCTCCATCATGTCCAGAGGTACCATCTCTATCTATTTTTGCAAGCATGTTTCTGTGTTCAAGTATTTCTTCTTCTGTTTTCATTATGCTGTTCCTCCGAATGCACCGAACGCTGCACCTGCAGCCGCACTACCTGCTGTTGTTGCTGCTGCTGCTGCAGGTTTAGACAATTCTCTGGCATCTTTGATTGGTTCTTTTGCAATGATCGCAAGGAACTTGGCTACATCTGCCTGTCTTCCCCAAGGAAATACAACACCTTCTTTGTCATCTTCACTTCTACCAACCCAGATCACATTACCTACTGTCTGTTCAGTAGTTTCTTCACCATATTTATCTTGCATTGTAGCCTGTGTACCAATAGTAAGTGTTTTCCCAGCCAAGTCAGCAAAGACTTTAACATTTTGGATACCACTCTTGAACTCTACCTGGCCCTCTGTAGTTTCAAGGTCTTCAAATACAACACCTGTTACTGCACAAATACCACGTACTTGTTTCATACCGAATGTTTCATCTGGATATTCTGAACCGTCACGCTTAGTAGCCATTCTAGTTGTTAAACCATTAGCACCTTGGAACCACATTGTTTCACGTCTTGGATATTTCCATTTTCCATCCGTATATTCAATAGTAAGACCAAGTGCTTCACTTGATTGACTCTCTG
>JAGLCW010000121.1 GCA_023146045.1 Caldisericia bacterium | reverse complement strand
GAATCTGATAGAACGCTTCTTGATGTAATTGCTACTAATAGGATTACAGATCCAGAAGATTTACTGATTAGTAGAGAAGAATTTGATTTAATTGAAGAAAAAATGTCTAAAGTGTTAAGTCCTTTGGAATGGAAAGTTTTAAATGCCTATTTAGAGGGAAAATCATATTTGGAGATAGCAACAGATTTAGATAGACATGTTAAATCTATAGATAATGCTCTTCAAAGAGTAAAGAGAAAGCTAGAAAAAGTTATTGAGAAACAGTAGGAATCTGGTTGACAAAAACCTATTGAATTCGTAACATAGTTGTTGTATTGCCAACATAGCTCAGTAGGTAGAGCGTCGCCATGGTAAGGCGGAGGTCACCAGTTCGATCCTGGTTGTTGGCTCCAAGGACCCTTTAGGGGTCTTTTTTATTTTAGGCACCTAGTATAAGTCTATTTTTATGAAAAATAATAAATTAGTTGGAGTAAAATATAGATAGGCAAAAGTGGAAAAAATAGGGAAGAAGCCAAAGCCCCTTCCCTAATCCACATCAATCCTGTAGTTTGTAAGTATGAACAAAACAAACGGAGGTGATGTGGTATGGAAAGTATATCTTTGAATGCATTAGATTTCAAGACCTTAGAAAAAGATATTTACGAAGCTAGTTGTAAATCTGCTAGAGAAATTATGAATGAGATACTAGAAAAGATAGATCAGAAGTTAGCAGATCAAAGAGATAAAAATCGCTATCGTCACAAAGGTAAAAAAAGAACCAGTATTCGTACAATAATGGGTGTAGTGGAATACGACAGAAATATCTATCTAGATAAAGCAGTCGAAGAGCCTAGGATGACAAAACATATTTACCTGTTAGATGAATTACTGGGAAATAGCACCATTGGCAAAATGAGTGTTAACCTAGTAGAGAGAGCCATAGAACATTGCGCAGATGAATCATTTCGTAAGTCGGCTAAGATACTAAACACCTACACATCACAGTCTATAAGTCATCAGGCTGTTTGGAATGTAGTTCAAGTAGCGGGGAATCGTATGGCTCTTAGTGAAGCACATAGAGTAGAAAAATTTCGTTTAGAAGATAGCATAAAAGGACGTATATGCCCAATCTTATTTGAAGAAGCAGACGGTATGCATATTTCAATACAGAAGAAAAAAGGGAGCAAAAAAAGATTTGCTAATAAAGAACTAAAAATTGGTATTGCTTATGAAGGTTGGGAGAAGAGACATCTCAGCTCAACGCATTACAAAACCGTAGGTAAACTTGCTTATGCAGGCTTTATGGGTGCAGCTGACTTTCAAAAACTGCGTGAAATGAAAATTGGTTCAGTTTACAACTTGGACGAAGTAGGGGTTCGTGTCCTGAATGGAGATGGTGCTAAATGGATCAGTCATGGATTAGACGAAGAAAATGAGCTATTTCAACTTGATCCTTTTCATATTGGCCAAGCGGTTTGCCGTGGCGTTAGGGACAAAAAGAAGCGTAGTTATATTTTAGGCTGTATCAAAGCTAATAAGGTGGATGAAGCACTTACGTGCTTAGAAGAACTGAAATATGCGTGTGGCGGTTTAAAAAAAGAAGTGATATGTTTAGAAATATTACAAAGCTACTTAAAAAATAACAGACATGGTCTACAGTCCTACCGTGACAGAATAAACATGGCTAGCTACAAGCCCCCACAAGGACTCACGTATCGAACGCTTGGCACCATGGAACGAAACGTAGAAATATTTGATCGTCGAATGGATGGTCCGCTTAGCTGGAGTATTCAAGGTGCAAACCACATGGCGAAGATTCTAGCTCATAAGATTAGTGGCACGCTTCCAGAGGCATTGGCAGGCATCTGGGAAGCATCTAACACACGTAAGCTCGAACGAACCCAAGAGATTTCTGTAAAGAACACCAAGAAAATAAAACCTAGCAGAGCATGCAGTAACGGCAACGGCAGTTGGAAGGTTCAGCAAGGAAGTTTCCCCTTTAAAGATAGTAGTCTAAGCCCAAGGCGAAAAATAGTTCACAATCTACTAAATTATCGAGAATTATGTGATATTGGATTCCAATAGATACCTGCAAATAAGGTATTATTGTGTTGCGCGTATTTTGCTCTATTAATGATCCTGAAGGAAAAACGGAGAGCTGAATATGGTTTAAAATCCATGAAAGCGTTAGAAAGATGCTTGAACAGGCTACAGAAATTGGTAAAGATGATTACTGCCTACTATTACTTGACACCAACGGTGTAGACTTACTGTTTAAAAGCTCCTAAATTATTAGATTACTTTCAAA
>JAGLCW010000120.1 GCA_023146045.1 Caldisericia bacterium | reverse complement strand
ATGCTTCCCAATCAAGGAAGAAAACATTGTCGTTTGTTCTTCCTGGTTCAAAACGTGACACAACGTGTGCTGGGTCAGTTTTAAATCTTGGAGGATATCCGCAAATGTCTGCTTGTGAAGGATTATTTGTATATACATTGTCTCCTACGAGTCCACCTATATAACATAAATCTTCAGCAAACACATAGAATGTAGTTTGAGCATTTACGTCAAGACCTAAAGAGTCATGGTAATCTAGTTTTTCGTTTGGATCGATATCGGCAAATAAATATCCACCTTTATGCGCACTATTATAAATAGCTCCAAGACCCCAACCAACTGTAGGAGGGGTAAGATTTGGATTAGGAGTTACATCCCATCCACCGTATATGCTTGATTCGTCATAACGGATTAAAGTCGTATTGTAATAAACTTTTCCCATTTCCAATTGTTTGGATCCTAGTTTTGGTGAGTGATAGAACGTTCCAGGTAAATATAACTCTGAGTTTATTCTATCAATTTCTTTATTGTCATTAAAATCAAATCCAAAGTGTAGTGTATATGCGTATAAATCTTGCATGAAGTGTTCAGCAAAAAGATTTCTATCACGTTCACTAAAATCAAAAGATTCTGGTCTTGTTGAATATGGAGTAAATCTTGCTGTATTCTTAATTCCACCACCACATGTACTTACGCCTTTACTTACGCCTTTTAGAAGAAGCCCTTGGGCGTTCTTTGCAGTAATCGTAATTTTATAAAGACGGTTATCAGCAGCAGTTAGCATAAAATCAGGGTTACCTGGAACTGAGAATTCTGTTCCTGCAGGTTCTTCTGAGTTAACAATTTTATATTCCACTGTTGGTAGTTCTACACTAACTTTAACTTTTGCAGCATGTTTACGGTCTGGTGTATAAATATACACTTCAAATTGACCTTCGTCGTTTGCACAGAAACCACGGAATGAATATTTCCCATCTGCTCTCAAATTGAAATCAATGTCTATTGGGCTAAATGGACTAGATTTTGAAACTGAATACAATTGATGGTTGTTAATTTTTGTCCCATCATTATTGTGTAAATCTGTTCTTAACCAGTAATATTCTGGGAGTGAGTCTGGGTGAACATCTTCAAATAAGAAATTCCAGATATCATCATCTTTAATGACAGAGTTACCATCTAAATCAGTAATGCCTTTAGATAAATCTACAGGCATTCCTTCTTCGTCTGTTAGAACAAAAGAAAGAGGAGAAACGGGATCTACTAATTCTGGTGTAACTCCGGCAGTTAAAGGATTAGGCTGTACAGAGGCCGTAAGATCTATAATTGGCTCTACAGGAATAAATTTCTTTCCAGACAAATATACTTCATGTGAGTATTGAGGTGTAGCGCCACCAAAGTTATAGAGAGGTTCAAATGATCTGTCTGTATTGTCGTCACCATATTTGTATGCCGTTATCATTATTGGTAACTTTTCATAGTCGGATATTAGATGGTCCGGTTCATTTCTCAAACCACCAAAATCTAAACCTACTGTGTCAACTAGCGATCCGTTGTCGGCAGAAAGGTTAAATTCATAAAGACCATCTCCTCTTTGGAAGGTTCTTCCATCAATTAAACCGCTCGCCCAGGTATTAGATGCCAAATCATATGAACCTAGAATTTCAGTTTCATAATCGTTGAATGTAATTTTACCGTCTCCATTGATATCTTCTTCTTCGACATATTGTGGTGCCAATTCTGTATAGTTGCTTGAATGAGGTGGATTTCCTATCCAACCATCTCCTGCTCCCTCAAACAATCCTTTGGTCTCAGTAATAACGCCTCTGTCTTGCCATATTACTACAAGTGCGTCATTTGCGAATTTTTCGTTCTGGAAACCTTCGTGTTCAATTAGTGTTACTTCAATTTTGTTATCTTGGTCTGCTTTTACTTCATCAACATTAGTTTTAAGAGTAAGAGCATGCACTTCTAATCCGTCGGTTGGAGGTTCCGCACAACAATCTTGATATACTTTTATTGTTCCGTCGTAAAGAGTAACTTTTATTGATATTCTTCCGTTTGCTATTGGAATAAACTCATCTAATCTAAAAATATTATTCAATCCTCTATAATCTAATTGTCCACCACCAAGTAATAGTGGGTTAAGGTATTGATATTTTTTCCCATCAGAACGAGTATTCGTCCAGTCAAACACTTCTCTATCAGAATATGTTCCATTGGCATTTAAAGGATAATTTTCTTTTCTACCATAGTAAACATTTTCCCAAGCCATTTCATATTCTTGGTAATTCGAGCTATCTATAACGATTGATGTATCCCAATCATATACAATTGGCACATGTCTTACGTTATTGTATCTATACTCTGATTCAACAGTATTTTTAACTGGATCAAAAATCTTAGGTTTAGCGAAAGGACCAGTTAACTCAACTTTTCTTAGCCTAAAGTCTGGATTCACTGTGTCACCAAAGCTTAAATGATTACCGTCTATGTCTTTTAATATAAAGGTTGTTCCATAGTCAGTTAATGGGAAGAATTCAACTCCTAGTTTGTTGAAATCTAGGAATTTATTATAGTTTACGTCTTCGTACCAATACCACCACCAAATTGCTGGGTAGGCATTCCATCCACTGTGGTGGTCGTCTGACCTATAATAGCCACCATTTTTTACAGCTCCAGATACTCTACCAGTATGAGTTTGCCCACCTGGATAAGATTTCAAATCTTTTGCTACATCGATAACCATAGGATTATATGGATATTGAATCTGTGGAGTTGGAATTGATATTGGAGATAGTGCATTTTCGCCAGCCGTATAGTTAACTTGTGAATTCTGTAATGCATGATCTACGGTATTGAACTCAACAAAATTTACATATGGATCTGGTGCTAATATTTTGAAGTAATGTACGCCACAATAGTCAGTACCAAATTTTGTAAATCTTTGAAGACCAGATCCTGGTCTTTGCCAATCCAAATAAATTTCGTCGTTGAAATAACCTATTGAATGGTCTTTGGTTGTCTCTACAAAATAAGGTGGATGAACAATTTGAGAATTGTAGTCAAATATTACATTGTAGGTTTCAATTTTTAGTGCTAGTTTTGACAATGCATCTCTTGGAATAACTGTAACTGGAATTTCTCCGCCTTCATTTGTTGAAGGATACGGACTTTGTCCAGAGTTTCTTAATGCAGACGGAACACCGTATGTTCCAACTACTATAGTTGGTGGTATCCCAGGTTCGATAGGACCAAAAACGTCGCCATATGTTACTATTCCTAAATCATCAAACATACCGTCCCCACAAGATATACAATTGCTTTTTCCTCGTGAACAGTCTGTGTCGGTAAATTCAATTTTATCGTTGCTGTTAAAGTTTACCTGTAAATACCCTGGCAGTACTAATGGTCCTGCAGCGGGATCATCTGGATCATAGTATGGGTTTGGTGCCCATAAAAAATCAGCTTCATCTAAAATTCCAGGATTATATCCGCAATCGTTCCACATCCATATTAATAATGTTTCATCATCATTATATTGACCGATAATTAATTGATCTTCTTCTATGTCGTATTCATCGGCACCAATTGAATGTAATCCATATACTTTTCCAGATACAGTTTCGTCTAACCTACCTGTAAACATATATTGAATACCAGCACCAGATGCGTTATAGAATGCAATAATTTCGTGCCCGTCAGGAACAGAAATCGTTTGACCTGTAGGGTCATTAACGTCTTCAGGGTTATTTGCATCACTAATTTTAACGGAAAGATTTGGGAATTTTTGATCTAAAATTCCTAGGCACTTCTTAGAAGGAAGCATGTTAATTTTTTCAGGTAATATGCTTTTTGAAACTTCAGTGTATGTATCAAATTTTTGTCGTAATATAGCTGGTAGTGGTGGTGCTGGAAACTTTATTGGTTCCCATACTTTACTACCGTTTGTTTTTCCAGAGTAATTCATATTGTTGTCGTGCATTTTCCAGAACGGGTCATATATTGAATATTGTCCGGGAGTTGGTTCTGACACGCCACCACAGTCTTTTACTGCAACAATCCTCATGTTGTTGTCAAAATACTCTAACTCGTATCTAAACTCTTCGTCGTTCCATATCTTGTGCCAACCTTTATTCAAGCCAGCCGGTGTACAGGAACCTTGATATGGTGTAAATTCAAATACTGCTTGTGGGTTGTCTGCTGTGATAACTCTGTAGTCTTCGTTAAATTCAATGTTCTCGTATTCAGCTGTGTTGATTATGTATACATATACTTTTTCGGCTGGATGATAAACATCGTTTTCCCAATAAGCTTCTTTAGGTGGAGGTTCCACAGATACTGTGATTTGTGATGTTTGTTCGACTTTTAACTCACTATCAATGACTAGTTCCATACCTAGTCTATTTGAAGGGAATACTTCCCAATCAATATATCTAAAGTCGCAGTTTTTACCCATTGAAAGGCCGTGTATTACGTTTTCGTTTACCCAGTAGTTTTTGTTTTGACCAACAACTGACCCACAATTATATGTTGTGTTTGATATTGTTACATTTGTTAATCTTGAAACATGATACTGATCAATTGTAAATGGTGTAATCCTTAGTGCACTGAATGGAACAAAAGGATATAATAGCTCTACTAAAAGCTGGTTTTGTGATATATATCCATACCAAACAATATTTTGTAGTGCTAATGGTAAC
Organism: Caldisericia bacterium; assembly: GCA_023146045.1. Classification (GTDB taxonomy): domain Bacteria; phylum Caldisericota; class Caldisericia; order UBA6126; family UBA6126; genus JAGLCW01. The sequence continues at coordinate 12,700 of JAGLCW010000120.1, read as the reverse complement.
TCGCTTGCTGGGACTTCTGCGTTGTCTCTATCTTCTGTTTCTACAACAGTATAAGGTTTGTATCCAAATATTGGGTAAAGCCTTATGTCTCCAGTGCTAACGGTATCACTATTGTCTACATCAACGTATGCCCCGACATGTGACGCTGGGTACCCAGCGTCTTGGTAGGCTCTAACGTGTACTGGTGTATAGTTCATGTCTCCATACAGGTCCATATCAATTAGCATGTTTGAGCTCACAGTTGATCCATTCTTGAATTGCCCTAGAAGGTCAACTATTCTAATGTCTCCAGGTGTAATTGTATGAATTGGATTTGTTACCGGATCCCAGTCATGATCAAAATAAAGTATGTCCTGGAATGGAACTTCTCCAAAAAAGAAATAATTGTCGACATCTGCTGCATAAATTAAATCGTATAGTGGAGCTTCATCTGGTATTTTTGCTTCTGTTAGATAAATATCCTCACCAATGTCATACTCGCAATTAATTTCTATGTCTTTTCCGGGCCAATCTTTGTCGTAAAACATTTCATTATAGTTAAAATTAAACAAATATTGATCTACATCGGAGTCACCTTCTACAACGTTTGTTCCGGCAAAGTATGTGATAATATTTTCTCCAACGGTGACAGTCACATCTGTTAAACGTTCATCACCTGGATCAATTTTTTGTAATGGGCCGGCTTGTGATATTTTATTTTTGTAGATTGCTTCTCCACAACCATACGTGTACACGTCGGTTATTGGATTATTTGCTGTTGTGTCGTGGTACATTATTTCGTATGGAAATGGTGACAACACTCTCCCAAAGTCTTTATCGGAGATGACATCATTTGAACTCCCAAGAAATTCTTCTCCGGTTCTTCCTGGTCTGTAGTCATCTGATAGGTTGTACGGGAACAGTGTGTCTATTGGTGGTGGAGGCGCATTAACATAGTTAACGCCTATGTTGTTGTCTATACCATCATCTTTCCAAATCTCTACGCCAAGATATTCCCTAAACTTAACGTCTAAATTTTGGAATGTTGTTGCTGAAATATCAAACGTTTGTCCGTCGTTATCGAGTACGGTGTTTCTTTGCATCGATTGAGCTGTTGGTAAAAAACTATCACCTGGAGAATGGATTACTGCGGATGTATAGTCTGGAATTTCTCCTTGCCACACATCACTTTCTATTGATAAATTATACCTTGAATTGTTTCCACCACCGAAAATAACTTCGCTGAGGAGCATAATGTCTCCCCTTACTCTTGTTACATAAGGTGTTGATGTTTCGCTCAATGCTTTACTAATTATAAGTTGTATGTCAGAACAGAGGAACCCTCTGTTTGGGTCTTTTTTCATGTTTCCGTAAACGGGATCATTTACATTTGTTAGTCTGTAGTCTCCAACTGTAACTCTTCCATATGTTTGTGTGTCGGTTCCTCTTTCTTTATAAATCCATTCTCTGTATTCATAAGAAAACCAATCTTCGTTCCATTGTGAGTCTTTTGGAGTTTTGATGTTGTCTACGTGGAGTTCGTCGTCTTCTTTTCTTATTCTTTCTCCACCGGTTGTGCCTTCTTGGTCATTAAATTCTGCAAAGTTAGTTCTAAATCTGTATAGACTTTTATATAAAGAAGGTATTCCTGTATTTACAGAATTGCCAAACATGTCGTATGCACAATCCCAATCACCAATTAAAACTTGGCTATTTTGCGAATAGTTTCTTGTTTCGCCGTTATAGTAAACAGAAACAGGTGTTATTCTAATGTCGCCTTGTTGCACAAAAAATGAAAGGTTTGGAAAATCCATTGCTCCTTCGCTTTTTCTATAAATGTGTTCACCTGGATCATAGTCTGAAATTTGTGTGTAAAAATTAGCTCTTGATCCACCCAATGGTGTTTCCACATATATTGATGCGTTAACATTTTGAGCGTCGTTTGATATATTATCTGTGTGGAGTTCATCACCGTGTAAACAGTGTTTACTGATAGGTGTGTCTGCGTCACTATTGTAATACCATCTAAATGACTTATCTGGTATTGATTGATAGTTAGACTGAACTATTGGGTCGCTATTGAAATTAAACCCGTTGTCTTCTGGTAGTCCCCAATAATGAAATTCTAAAAGTGAATATGCGTTTTGTGCGTCCCAGTCATATGTTCCAGTATAAGAGGTTAGAGAAGAAACTTCTCCTTGCACAACAGACGGTCTAATTGGTGGAACAGAACCTTCTCCTCTTTCTAGAGGAAAATCAACCATATCAACCCAACCAATTCTAAAAAATCTTTGTGTGTTTGTTTTATCCCAGAAATAGATGCAGGTGTTTCCATCTTCATCTATAAATGTAGGTCCGTGGAATAGGTCAAACCGTGGATTATCTGGGTCTAATATATATGGTCCTTGTGTGTTGTTGCCAGTTGAAGGATCAACAAATGCGTTTGGATTTGTATCACAAGCATTCAATTGGTATTTTCCGTTTAGGTTTGATGGATCTGCTGGTTGGTAATAACGACAATCGTTAAAATAACCATCTGGATCTAGCCAGAGTTGACCACAATCGTCATAAACTCCATACCATGGGTCTCCAAATCTTGATTGTCCGCCCTCTGGTATAACCTCAAGGTAAAATTTAATCCAATACAGGGGTTGAGCTTGTGTATTTGGCAGAATTGCGGGTATACTATTGTCGTTTTCCATAGCTAATAGAGAGTCTGGCATTCCATAACCTTCTCTACCCCATATTTTTTCTCCGGAACGTTGCCAAGGAAAATCTTTGCCTTCTAATTGCTTTCCGTCTCTGTTGTACCCTTTTGGTACAAAACGAACAGCAACGAATGTAGCATCATTTATTCCTTCGTTTGCATTAATATTTTCAATGCCTCCAATAAAAGGAACCTGTAGCATACCAACGGCCATTAAAGAGATGACTAACCAAGCCAATAACTTTTTCATCTCAGTTCTCCTTTCTCATGTTCGCTGATGAGAAAAATAATACGGTAAACCCTTCATTAATCGAAGGCTTTAATTCTTCATAGCGAATAAGGAAAAAAACCACAACACAACACAAAAATAGCATATTTAAAAAACTATAAACAACCATAAAACCTGTTTATGGAAGCTAAATTCACCATAAAAAAACCTCGTATATTCTAAATCAATATGTTATTTCATCAATTGCATAAATTATATAACAACAATTAGTTATTTCCACGTTTTATTAAAATTACTTAATGTTTTTAGTAATTATTTTAATTGTTTCTTTGTTTTTTTACTATCGTTTAGTTAGTTGTTAAAATATTTTAGTACAATAACAAAAATAAATTTTTTAAGTTAAAAGTTTATTTAAAAATCTTTGTTTTTTTGTAAAGGACTATTATGAAAAATGATTATTCAGAAAAATTAGAAATTATTTTAAATGATTTAAAAAAAGAATTAACACCTACAACTTTTTTACTTTTAAAAAAAACAAAGATTGTTTCTGTTTCACCACCAATTATAGAAATTTCCGTTATATCGGAATTTGTTAAAGTGAAGATACGTGAAGCGTTAATACCGTTACTTTTGCTAGTGGTTAGGAAACAATTTCCACTTGTTGAGTCTATAGTTATTCATGTTGATCAAGAAAAACGAGTTGTTTTAAATGAAAAAGAGAGTAGTGGAGAAAGTAAACACCAAAGCATTCAACAAAATATTTTTCTTAAAAAAAAGAAAATTGATTCTTTACCTTTAAATCCTAGATATACTTTTGCTAATTTTATTGTTGGTGGTAATAATCAGTTAGCATACGCTGGTTGTAAAAGTATAACTAGCGATCTAGGAAAAATTTATAACCCTTTGTTTATATATGGTGGTGTTGGTTTGGGTAAAACACACTTACTCCAAGCAATAGCTCATGAATGCCATAAAAACGGATATAAAAATATTATTTATACCACATCTGAAAGATTCACAAACCAGTTAATTCATGCAATACAAACCAAAAATGTTGAGGAGTTTAGAGATAGCTACAGAGAAGTAGATTATTTAATAATAGACGACATACAATTTTTGATAGGAAAAGAAAAAACACAAGAAGAGCTTTTTCACACATTTAACACACTATATGATCAAAAAAAACAAATCGCTATATCGAGTGATAGACCACAAAATGAGTTAAAGGGAATACAAGAAAGATTAATTTCAAGGTTTTCAATGGGTTTAACCGTAGATATATATCCACCAGACTATGAAACACGTTTTGCAATCTTAAGAAATAAAGACACTGCCGAGCAATATAACCTACCAGACGAGGTTTTAGATTTTATCGCTTCACAAAAATTTAGTAATATTAGACAGTTAGAAGGATCACTAATTAGGGTGGCATCTTATGCTTCTATGCAGGGAATTAACGACGTAACAATAGAATTCGCAAAAGAAACACTTAAAAATTTTCTCCCGATAACATATAAAAAATTTACACCAGATGAGATAAAAACTATTGTTTGCGAATTTTACCATATTAAACCACAAATGATGGAGAGTAAAAAAAGATCAAAAGACATCTCTATGCCAAGGCAAGTTGCAATTTATCTCATTAGAGAAATGACAGACTACTCTTTACCGGTAATTGGAAGATATTTTGGTGGAAGAGATCATTCAACAATAATCCACTCTTATGAAAAAATTAAAAATGAGATAAAAACAAATTTAATATTAAAAAGCGATGTTGAAAACATTACTAAAAAATTACAATACACATAAACCAATATCAACATGTGGGTTATATATATTATTAAATTAAATAACTAGTCATCCTCATAGGGGAGTTGAAACTGTTGAAAAATAGATTTCAGCCCGGCTTCATCTTTAAATTTAATTTGTATGGTATTGTGGAAAACCTTAACAGGTTTGTTGAAAAAAGAAGAAAGAGCCTTCTGTTGTTTTTTAAATTGTTGAAAACCCACAACAGTGTTAGATTTTTTTCCACCACGTTTCCTCAAGTAAGTATCTAACTCTTTAACAGATAAACTATTAGATATAATGAGGTTAAGAATAACTTGTCTACGCGCAACATCTTTAACTGTTAATAAAAGCCTTGCATGACTTTCTTGAATATAGCCCTTTTGAACAGCCTGTATCGTAGTTTGGTCCAACTTTAATAAACGCAAAAGATTTGTTACATAAACCCTACTTTTACCAAGAGATATTGCACAATCTTCATGCTTTAATGAAAAAGAATGAATCAAATTTTGCAAACTAACAGCAAGATCTATAGAGTTCAAATCTTTTCTTTGTATATTTTCTATAATTGTAAACTGAGCGGCCTGTTTATCTCCAACTTCTAAAATATAAACAGGAGCCGTACCAATATTTAAAGACTTAAGAGCCATTAACCTTCTGTGACCAGCTATTAACTCATAGAACCCATTAACAAAACGCACAACCAAAGGCTCAATTAAACCATTTTCTTTTATCGACTGAACCAGCTCAATCAAAGAATCTTCATCTATAGAAGTTCTCGGTTGGTATGGAGATTTCTTTATAAGCTCTATTTTTATTTCTCTTATTCCAACATTTCCAGTTTCTTTGTACTCTTCCAAAAGAGCTCCAAGTCCTTTTCCCAACCCACCCCTTTTTTTATTCATTTGAAATAATCTCCTTAACTAAATTTAAATAAGCTTTTGCTCCTTTTGACGAAGGATCATAGTAACCTATTGGTTTCCCATAAGAAGGAGATTCGCTTAAACGAACATTTCTTGGAATAATTGATTTAAAAACCTTATTTCCAAAATGTTTAATTATTTCACTCGCCACATCTTTTGAAAGAGTTGTTGTTTTGTTGTACATAGTAAGAAGAACTCCTTCTATTTCTATAGACGGGTTTAAATTGTATTGAATTTTTTTAAAAGTTTGAATAAAAGATGTAATTCCTTCAAGAGCGTAATATTCACACTGAAGAGGAATAATTACACTATTTGATGCAACCAACGCATTAATTGTTATAACGCCCAGTGATGGCGGGCAATCAATTAAAATATAATCATAATGAGATGAGATTTTTTCAAGTTGTTTTTTTAAAGAATACTCCCAAGAACTAACTTGCAACAACTCTACTTCTGCGCCAGCTAAATTCATAGTTGAAGGTAAAACGTCAAAATGAAATTGCGTTTGTAATATAACTTCAGATGGTTCAGAAGAGTTTATCAAAACATCATATGCACAACTTTCAAGATTACCCCTATTTATACCACTACCAGTTGTTGCATTTCCTTGCATGTCTAAATCAATCAAAAGGACAGACTTTTTAGCTCTTGCTAGATACGACGATATATTAATTGAAGATGTTGTTTTTCCAACACCACCTTTTTGGTTTGCTACAGAAATAATTTTTGCCATAAAATCCTCTACTTAATACGAATAGTCTTTTATTGATGATACAGTGAATAAAAAAAAACTCAATAAAAATATGTATGGAAATAACTATATTGGGAAAAATACCGAAAAATTTGTTTTCTCATCGTGGGAAGAACAAAAAGTAATATTGGCATTAAAAAGGTCAATAATTTTTAAAGCATAAGAAAGACCAAGCCCAACACAATTATTTTTTCTTGAAAAGAATGGATCGAAAATTCTTTGTTTATTGCATTCTGGAATTATTTTACCGTTGTTTTGAAAAGAGAGAATTAAGTATTCTCCAGGGAAAATTTCTTTCTGAACACCAAATAGTCCAACAAGTATATCTTTTTTCTCTAGTGTAATATTTATGTGCGAAACAGATTGAGATTCAAGGGCATTATTAACAAAAATACCAACCAGCATACCAAAATATTTTTTAGACCCAACAATAGATAAATCAACAACAGAGGGTTCAACCGTTAGCTTAATATTAACACCTAAATCATTTTTTTCTTTTTCTGCAATAACTTGTTGAAGAGTACCAAGAAAATCAACAGATTCGTTTTCTCCAAAAGAATCTTGGTTAAGTAGAGAAAAATATCTATCACAAGAGTGGAAAAAATTCATAGGCTCAAGAAAGTTTTCACCTTTTTTCAAAAGAGTGTTTGTTAACGGGGAGATTGATTGGTAATTTTTATGATACTTCGATCCAAAAACACCAACCAAAAGATTTTTGTAAATCTGATTGTACATAAAAGATTTATTTTTTTCTAAAGATGTTCCTAGAGAAGTGTATTCAACTTGAGGGGTTTTAACAGATGAATTTTTAATAAAGCTATCAGAATGCGAGTATAAAAATGGAATTTCCCGAAGAAGGGCATCTTCGGGGATGTTTTTTATATAAGGCCTCATTTTTAAAAACCAACAACCCAAATCAGCCATTTTTTTAAGTTGAGCAAACTCAATATTATTTTTTTGTAGGGCTTCTTTAAGAAGGGTATTCTCAATGTGAAGAGTTAGACGCCTTATTAAAACTTCTGGATCAAAAGGTTTTGTAATATAGTCAGATGCTCCAACATTGAAGGCTTCTTCAAAGCTTTCAACCCCGCTTCTTGCTGTTACAAAAATAACAGGAATATTTTCTGTTGTACTATTGTTTTTTAAAATTCTACATGTTTCATAGCCATCTACGCCCGGCATCATTATGTCTAACAGTATGGCATTTGGAGAGTATTTCTCAGCTGCCTGACAAGCTCCAAGGCCATTGTCTGAAAGAATTATTTCGTATCCTCCATTTTGAATGTATTCGGCAAGAACACGAAGGTTGTCTTTGTTGTCATCCACTATTAATATTGTTTTTTTTGTAGATTTAATATCATTCATTTAGTTTACCCCAAGAGTTTTGTTTTTATTTCAATTAATGTTTGTTCAATTTTTTGAACATCAAAAACATCAGCTGAACGTTTTAATGTTTCAGAAAGATCAGCAAGAAATGAAATATTTTCTTTTGTTGCGAAATTATTGATATTTAATGCAATACTTTTAATCTCTTGTATTGGATACCCACCACTTAAAGAATTCAACTGAGGTAGGATTTCATTTTGTGCACTAACTAATATATGTTTTGGTATTGAGTGGAATATCGACTTAGTTCTTTCTGTGAAAGGTTTTAACACGGACGAAAGGTTTTGCATACTTATTGGTCTAATTAAAGAGTCTGAGAATGTTTCTTTGTTAAAATATAAGGTATTTTTATGCGAAGTAATTACAAAAAAAGGCAAGTGTTTTAAAAAACGTACACTGTTAATAAAATTTTTAATATCAAATTCTTCTATTTCGAAGTCGTCATTGTCAAAAAATAATCCAATAATATTGGATATTTTCTTTCTTTCAACCAATTGCCTAAATGAATTCTCGTTTTGAATACATATTGTGTTTAAACCAATTGATTCACCAGCATTACTAAGTTCATCAAAAAGGGAAACAGAGTTTGAAAAAAGAACAATTATTTTATTGTGATAAGGTTTAACGGGCGCAATGTCTTGTGTGATTTTATAGTTACTAAGATTTGTGTCTTTGATTTTCTCTGTTGAAGATTGAAATGGAATTTCAACAGTAACAGATGTTCCTTCGTTGGTATTGCTTTCAATTGAAATAATTCCGTCCATTAGTACTAATAGGTTAAGGCATATACTCAAACTAAAACCCAAACTTTGTATGCAGTCAATGTTGCTAGACCCGCTCAATGCTCGTTGTATTTTTGATAGAACAAAAGGATCAATCCCTGAACCAGTATCTTGGATATTAAAACTTAACATATTTTTATTCTTTGCTTTACCCTTTTTGAGTGAAACAAATAAATGAATACTACCAGCTTCTGTATGCCTAATAGAGTTGTTGATTAAGTTTGTTAATATCTGCTTAAGTCTTATTTGATCAGCAAAAAATAAAGGAAGCTCAACTGGAAAGTTAAAGAAAAATTGAATACCCTTATCTTTAATTATTTCAGCATAAACATTGTGAAGATCATAACAAAATTTGTTTATATCTATAGCTTGCTTAGAAAAGTGAAAACCACTTTCTTCTATTTTTGAGATTGTAACAATTTCACCCAATACTTGTTCGAAAGAAGCAAGAACTTCTTTTATTGAGTGTATACAATCAATGTTGTTTTGCTTGACCATCTGCTTTTCTAAGATATCAGAGTAACCCTGTAGCGCGATTAATGATGTTCTTATTTCTTGACCAACATTCATAAGAAAAGAGCTTTTAAGATGACTAGATATTTTTGTTTTTTTGAATTCTTTCAACAAACAAATGTAATCTTCTTCAGAAATACTAGTTTTTTTAGCTCTGTCTTCGATTGGTTCGTTTCTGCTCTGTTCTTCGTTAGACACCACAAATGCTCCTTAAACAATAGTGAAAACACATACAAAGTTAATTGTATAAAATATCTAGAAATTATTAAGGGCATATATGAAGATTATTCCTTTAATCCATAAGTATCGCTTTTTTCATCAGCATTTGACTGTTTTGGTAGAGGGTGACATCAGTGTTGCCAAGTACCGTTGGAGGTACGTTTGAAAGCTCGTTGAGATTGTCCATTGGTACGATAACATTCTTTGCCCCATTTTCAGAGAGTAAAGTGACTTTATCAGCAAAGTTTATAGCACGCTCAATTGCTCCTCCCACAGAAATGTTTCCAAGCACAGCAAGACCAGCCTTAAGGTTCTTTTTGTAAAGGGCTGATACTATTGCAATGTAAACCGCTGAGCCTATACCAGAGGAAATTGTTGCACCAAGAAGGTTTGTAACCTGAATTGTGATGTCATAATTTTTCAGAGAATGCCTGTCGCTTAGGATTGTTTTTTCATTAGCTTTAATGTACTGATAGGTGTTTTTTATGTTTTCCTTTACTGCAGTGTTTTTGACTCCAGTAATATTTAATTTTCCAGAACCCAATACTACAACACTTTCAATCCTTACAAGAGCAACATTTTCTCCATCGCTGGTGCTAGTAAAACAAATTCCTGGAGGGAGTGGTGTGTTCTCAATAAGATGTGAACCACTTTCTTCTGGAAGTCCTACGAAAAACTCTTCCTGAGTTTCCTTGTCAATGTACGAGAAGTTAGTATCCCAGAATTCCATTCCACCAATGCGCTTAAGCTGTTCCTTAACTCGACGACGCATTTCAAGAGCAATTATGAGATATTCTTTAATATCCTCTTTTGTATATATACCGTCCGGGTGCATTAGCTTTATGAACCCAGAAACTGTTTTTTTTACAGGTTTAGTGTCACGCTGCTTAAGATGGGTTCCAAGTGAAAAATATTTTTCGAGAACATCGGTGTATGTGACCCGCCTTAATGATTTTAACACTTCGGAAAAGTAGTCAGTGCTGAAACCAAAATTTGATGTGAAATGCTTTGGTGAGAATTTGATCATCTCCCATCCTGGAAGATAAAAATGAATTCGATCAAGAAAAGCAGTATCACTATTAACTTCATCTGAAAGTGGACTGAACAAGTGTGAGGTTTGCAATACTGTTTCTACTGGTTGATTAATGTTGCCGTTAAGGATGATTGATGCGACACCAGTTATTTCTCCTCCAGCACCTGCACGAGAAAAAGAACCAGACTCCATAAAGTCCTTCATTAATGGTATGGCATCACGATCCTTGAAAATTTTATCAGTGGCTTCATCAAAACAGATTGCATCCCATTGACCAACAGCACCCACCTTGCCTGTTGAGCCATGGACGAATAACTTGGCTACTGTGCCCTGCCCACCAGAAATTAGTACGGCATATGGCGTTAGTTCCTTAAAAACAAAGGATTTTCCAGTTGAACGTGGTCCTAATTCAACAAAATTGAAATTAGCTTCAATCAACGGAAGAAGTCTAGAAAGCAGGAGCATCTTAATTCGAGGGGAAATGCCTTCAGCATATGGTTCATAGCCACAGCTTCGTAGAAGTATGTCAAGCCATTCATTTTTTGTAAATTCTTTACGATTATTGATAATTTTACTATTATCAAAACTTGATAACTGTATCGGTTTAATGTCAGTAATGACAAAAGGAAATATATTTTGACCTATTTTAATATCTGGATCGTACTCTAAATCAATAATAGCCCAGATACCACCCATCAGCATTTTTTCATGTTGTTTGACTAAACTGTCACTGATGTTTCCGTTTTTGATGTTGCTATTTTGAAGCTTTGCCCAGTAAATATCCTTCTTGGAATTCAGCTCTACAGAGATTTTGTCAATGATTTTGTAATGACCTTCTTCGCGAATTTTAGAATGAATCAAAGAACTATCTTCTGGATTAACATAGTGTTTACTGAGAACCTTTTTTACGTTCTCCATTCCAGTTCTTATTTTTTCTTCATCATCGGTGGAGCACGAGTTAGCAATCAGATATTCAAGTACAAAAACTGGAACATTTGCTCCGACCTTTATGGAGCGGACAAGGTCTTTTTTGACAACATACCCTCTAAAGTGCTCAAGAAGTTTTATGTCTAAGTCATTTAATAATGCCATAATTAGTTCCTTATCATCAGAGAAGTCCGTCTAAGTCTCTATCTTTATTTTGCTTTACAACGACTAAGTCAAGTTGTTGTTTGGTGGTAGCATCCAGAAGATGAACTTCGATTTCAGTATGACCATCAAATGTATATTCTTTGGTGATCTGCTCATAACGTTGAATGGTAAATACATCACTTTTGCTAATTTGTAATTTATTAGAAAAGAAGACGAGATTAATTTTACGTTTCGTAGAAAATAGATCACCAGAATTTTTATCTGCCTGAATTTTAATTGTAAACAGTTCACCAGTTACATTATTCAAGTCTTCTTTGTTTTCAATTGCAACAGACAAAGATGTGGTTTGTTCATGTGAGTGTTCCCAGCAGAAGTAAGGAGTAACAAGTTCCTGAGGTGATACACCACCATGGGAAAAACCATACAATCCAGGAGTTTTGAATGGATTAATATTCTTTGCAAAGTACAGATAACCAAATTGTTTATATTTTTTTTCTATTTCAATTAGCCCAGGGGTAATCTCGGATTGTTTGTTTACAGTGCGAATATATCGTTCAGACTTGTCAAAAATTCCTTTCGCAGAGACAGAAATTTTATCAGCTTCACTCAGCAATCCAGTTAAAACAAAACCATGGTCAGAGATCAGATAAACTTTAGAATAACCACAAGATAAAAGGAGAGATATCTTTTCGGCAAAGAAATTAATTGCTTCTGGGTAATACTTTAAGGCCTTCTGTTGAAGCTTTTCTCCTATGTCATCTATATCTTTATATGGGCATATCAAAAACTGCCCAGGTCGAGTTTCTTTATTGACTTCACTAAGCCTTATAAAATCGATAGTTATCCCAGGATTTTGAGCTAACAAATATTTCTCACGTTTGCTTTGAACAGCTTCGATAGAGCCATTGTCCATGTAAATATGGCTCATGTTGTTTTCGGTTTCTGAAGGGACGTCTGCAAGAATTGAGCTCTTTGTAAGTTTAAACGATCCTTTCACCTTTGAAGCTACAAGTTCAGCAATTTCATATGCTACGCCATCCCCAACAATTATTGCTGTTTTAAGTCCATCAGATTCATTAATGATCCGTTGAATTGTTCCGGTCTGGTTTTCTTTGTATTCGCTGAAGTAGTAAAACCATTTGTGGAGAAAAACTGAGACATATTCTTTGTAAAGTTCCTGAAATGGTTCAAGAAGATTTTTTTTGTTGAGAAACTCTGTATAGAGATTTCGAATAGCTGTATCTATTTTACAAAAATCGTTTTTGTAAAACTCTACACACTCATTAAATGAACTTAAG
>JAGLCW010000012.1 GCA_023146045.1 Caldisericia bacterium | reverse complement strand
AATATAACAATAAGCCCTATTGGTATTAGATAGAAACCCCATTCAGTAATATTAAATGCAATAATTTGAGCAGTAATTGTTGTTCCAATATTTGCACCAAATATTAATCCAAGAGATTGCTCAAATGTTAGCAATCCAGAATTTACAAAGGCTAAGGCAACAACTGTAACAACAGACGATGATTGAACAACCGCTGCTAATAATGCACCAGAAAGTAAGCCGATCCATGGTGATTTTGTAGCAAAATTTAACACACTTTTTAATTGATTTCCAGCTACATCTTTTAGATATTCACTAAACGTATAAAGCCCAAAAAGAAATATTCCCAAACCACCAATAATAAAAGCAATATTGCTAGAGTTTAAAGGCCACATATACATCCTTTCGAATTATTTTACAACGAGATTGACGAGTCTTAATGGGATAATTATCCATTTTACTATCTTTTTTTCTCCAATGAAAACTTTAACTTTTTCTCTAGCTAATACTCTTTCTTTAAGCTCGCTTTCTTTGATTTCAGCAGAAACAATCACTTTGTCTCTCATTTTACCGTTAATCTGTATTGGAACAACTATTTCTGTGTCTTTGCACAATTCAGAATTGAATTCAGGCCATTTAGACTTAAAAATTGAAGAAGTTTCTCCAAAATTCTCCCATAATTCCTCACTAATGTGTGGAGCAAATGGTGCTAATAAACATAAAAGTATTTTTAAAGCATTTTTCGGTTTCATTTTCAATTTGTGCAAATGGTTAACAAAAATCATCATTGCTGATATTGCCGTATTAAAAGAAAACTCTTCTATATCATGAGTGACTTTTTTAACGGTTTTATGCACTAGACGATTTGTCTCATCATCACAACATTTAATTAGTAATTTTGGATCGAATAAATCCCAGACTTTGTATAAAAACCTATTTACACCTTCTATACCTTTTGTGTTCCAAACTGATTCCTGATTAAATGGACCCATAAACATTTCATAAAGTCTAATTACATCTGCTCCATATTTATCAAGCACCTCATCAGGATTAACAACGTTCCCTAGAGATTTTGACATTTTTCGACCATCTTCAGCAATAACCATCCCTTGATTCCTTAACCTAGCAAATGGCTCCGGACAATCAACAACACCGATATCCTGCAAAAATTTATGCCAAAATCTAACATAGAGTAGATGTAAGTTAGTGTGCTCTCTACCACCTATGTAAGTATCAACTGGTAACCAATAATTTATTGCCTCTTTAGAAGCAATCCCAGTTGTACATTTTGGATCTGTGTACCGTATGTAGTACCAAGATGATCCAGCCCATTGTGGCATAGTATTTGTTTCTCTTTTTGCCTTACTACCGCATTTTGGACATGTCGTATTTACCCATTCAGGCATTTTTGCTAATGGGGATTCACCTGTTCCGCTAGTTTCGTAAAACTCAACATCTGGTAATTTTAATGGTAACTCTTCAACTGGAATAGCCACTGCTCCACATTTTTCACAGTGTACAATTGGTATTGGCTCTCCCCAAAATCTTTGTCTAGAAAATATCCAATCTCTGAGTTTGTACTGTATTGATTTTTTCCCTAGTTTTTGTTCCTCTATGAAAGATATAATTTTTTCTTTTGCATCGTCAGACTTTATTCCGTTGAATTCTCCAGAATTAATCATTGTTCCAACAGCATCAAAAGCTTCTTCTGTTGGAACAATTCCGTCAAAAGGTTCAATCACTGGAACTATCGAGATATTATACTTTTTTGCAAAATCAAAGTCTCTTTGGTCATGAGCAGGAACAGCCATAATGGCACCGGTCCCATACCCCATCATTACATAATCTGCAACAAATATTGGAATGTCTTCGTTAGTTAATGGATTTATACAAAATAACCCCGTACTTATACCAGTTTTATCTTTGTTTAGTTCAGTTCTTTCTAAATCACTTTTTGATTGAATAAGCTCTCTGTATTTGTTTAGTTCTTTCTTTTTTTGACCAGATAAAACTTTATCTAAGAATGGGTGCTCTGGTGACATAACCATATATGTTACACCAAATATTGTATCTGGCCTTGTAGTAAATATTTCCAGATCTTCTTGTGTATTCTTTACATGGAAATTAACTAATGCCCCAGTAGATTTGCCAATCCAGTTTTTCTGCATTGTTTTCACATCTTCTGGCCAATCTACAAGGTCAAGATCGTTAATCAATCTTTCAGCATACGATGTAATTCTTAGCATCCATTGTTTTAGATTCTTTCTTTCAATTTTAGCACCGCATCTGTCACATTTTCCATCAACAACCTCTTCGTTTGCCAATCCAGTTTTGCATGACGGACACCAATTGATTAATGCTTGTTTCTCATACGCTAATCCATTCTCAAAAAGTTTTACAAAAATCCACTGAGTCCATTTGTAGTATTCTGGATCTGTTGTGTTAACTTCTCTTGACCAGTCATATGAAAATCCAAACCGTTTTATTTGTCTTCTGAAATTTAATATGTTCTCTGCTGTAGCAATTTCTGGATGAATTTTCATTTTTAGAGCATAATTTTCTGTTGGTAAGCCAAAGGCGTCCCAGCCCATTGGGTGCAATACTTCGTATCCGTTCATCATTTTAAATCTGGCCAGAATATCATTTGCGGTGTAACCCTCTGGATGTCCAACATGAAGGCCAGCTGCAGAAGGATATGGGAACATATCTAGTACGTAGTATTTTGGTTTCCCACTTTCACCATCTACTTGATATAGCTTCTCATTTTCCCATTTTTCTTGCCATTTTTTATCAATTGTTTCAAAATTAAATCCGTCGTTGCTCATAGCATCCTCTTTGTATAAAGCTTAATTTAGTCGTCCGTATGATTATAGTAAAAAATAGAAATTTATGATAAAATCACCGTGATTTTGAAAAAAAACTTAAGGAGACAAACATGAAAAAATGGTTATACATGTTGCTTGGTGTTGTTGTAACACTTGGTGGTATATGGATGAGTATCCATTGGTGGGAAATACTAAGTCCATTTTTAGTTGGCTTAGCAATATTATTCATTTTCATGGCTGGAGTAATTATACTAATTGTAAGTTTCATGATTCCAGCAAAAGAAGAAACATTCTCTGACATTAACACAGAAGAAGATGAAAAAGAATCTGGTTGCAACTTAAATGAAAGTTGTTCCTGTAAGTAATTATTTATTCTTTTTCTATTGTTTTTTCTAAAAAATCTATTATTCTGGAATTGCTTTCAGGGCAGGGTGAAATTCCCTACCGGCGGTTACAGTCCGCGAGCTTTTTGCATGATTCGGTGAAATTCCGAAACCGACAGTATAGTCTGGACGGGAGAAGGCATTCCCGAAAATAGCTCTTGGAGTAAATTATACTTCGAGGAGATTTTTATGAAAAAATCAGTTAATTCGTTTACTACCGTATCACTATTAGTTGGTCTTGCTATAGCACTTGAATACTTTATAGCTGTACCTATTTTACCAAGTGCCCCATTCCTACTTTACTCCCCAGGAGATTTACCGCTTCTCTTTATTGGGTATTTTTTTGGTCCTCTACCGGGCATCCTAGGATCTGCAATAAAAGCAATAGTTTTTACAATGTTTAGAGGTGACGGTCATGGCATTTGGGGAATGTTAATGAATTTTATAGCATCCGGAGCTTTCGTTTTCATTTTTTCTATACTATCAAGAAGCAAAATTAAAAATGGTCTTGTTTACGGTTTAATTGCAGGAACATTAGCAAGAACTGGCATAATGATTCCTTCAAATTTACTAATAACGCCAATTGTTTTTAATATTCCAGTAGCTGTAGTAAAAAGTATGTTACTTCCTGCAATTGTACCATTCAATCTAATTCATTCTGGACTTAACAGCATATTTTTCTATTTTCTTGTTCCAAGATTAAAACCTTTTTTCCATAAAAAATAAAAAAAGTGTGGGGCATGGTGATCTGCTATGCCCCACACTTAAAACTTATAAACAGTTATTTATATTCTTTAAAATAACCTTTGAATGCTCTATATGCCTCGTACAAATCATCTTTCGCAATAATCTCTTGTGGAGAGTGCATTGAAAGTACTGCAATTCCAGCATCTACAGTTTGAATTCCTCTATTGCTAAAATAACATGCTACTGTTCCGCCGCCACCAACATCAACTTTACCAAGCTCTGCTACCTGGTATACAATATTGTTTCGACTCATGATGTTCCTTATAGAACCAAGAAATTCTGCATGCGCATCATTTGCTCCACCTTTTCCACCAGAACCAGTATATTTTGTTAATATAAGTCCTTTATGTAATTCAGCAGCATTTTTTGCTTCAAAAACATCTTTATAGTGTGGGTCGAATGCAGCACCAACGTCACCCGATAAACAGGCTGACTTTGAAAGTGTTTTGTGTAATGTAGCTGGTTTTTCATCGGTTACTAATAAATCTTCGATGAAAACTTCCATCAATTGAGTCATAGCACCAGTAGTTCCAACTGAACCAATTTCTTCTTTATCAAATAAAAGCGCCATCGAGGCTCTTTCTGGTACTCCGTCTAAATCAACAAGAGCTCTAATTGCTGGGTATGAACAACATCTATCATCATGTCCGTATCCTACAATCAACCCTCTGTCGAACCCGACATCTCTTGCTTTTCCAGCTGGAGCAAATTCAAGTTCGGCACTAAAAAAGTCTTCTTCTGTTATTCCATATTTTTCATTCAAATAATTCATAACAAAAAACTTCACGGAATCCTTCTCTTTATCATCAAATTCAAAAGGGATGCTACCAACAATAACATCTAGTTGCTCATTTTTGAATACTTCACCCACTGGCTTAGTTTTATATCCCCTAGCCAAATGTGGAAGAATATCTGAAATCATAAAAACTGGATCATTAGGGTTTTCCCCAACATGAATCTCTACAGTTTCACCATTAATTTTAGATACCACACCATGTAAGGACAACGGTGTACTCATCCATTGGTATGTTTTTATTCCACCATAATAATGAGTATCCAGGAATCCTAATCCACTATCTTCAAACAATGGATTAGGTTTTACGTCTAATCTTGGAGAATCAACGTGTGTAGCTACAAAATTTATTCCATCCGAAATTGGTTGTTTGCCTGGGACAAATGCAAATATTCCTTTTTCATTGATAATTCTGTAGTATTTTTTCCCTGGTTTAGCTTCTTGGTCTTTTAATTCTGCAAAACCTTTCTTATCTAAGATTTGCTTTGCTTCTTTAACAAATGTTCTTTCTGTTTTTCCGGCATCTAATACTACTTTATATTCATCAGAAAAAGTACGTATGTCAGAATCATTGTCTTTGTTCCATACAAACTGTTTTTTAAAAAACAGTTTTTCTTTCTTTTCTTCAAATTTCGTTTTTTCATTACTCATGTCATTCCTCCTGTGAGCAGAAATTTTATATCCAATATCTTAGTACTTATATCAAGAGAGTCAATTATGTTGTTATTCAATTAAATGCTATAATGAAAGCAGGACGGCATAAGCTTAGGAGTAACTATAAAAATGAGTCATAAAGTTTTTAAAAAAATATTTACACTGATTACGTCGATGTTTTTCTGTAGTCTTTTATTAACCAATTGTTCACAAAAAAAAATGAATTCCGTAAAAGAAGACACTATTCCATCAACTGTATCAATATCTGAAAAAAACATTGAAAATGAATCATCCGATGAACGCTTAATCTTTCACGGAACCATTCCATACTTTTTTTATCCTCAATGCTCAGACACGGAGAATCTTCTTAACAACATTGTTAAATCGTTCATTGAAAAAGAAATTCTACAATGGACTGAAACTGGCTTAGAAATGTTGATAGAATACGAAACATTGTATATCAGCAAAGAAAAATGCAGCGTTAGCTTTACTTTTTCTGTTGATTTAGGTGGTGCTCATCCAAACCCATACGCAAAATCACTCAACGTAGACTTCACAAGTATTACTAAAATTGAAAACGATGACCTGTTCAGGGATGATGTAGATTATCTGGGAATAGTATCAAAATACAGCAAATTAGCTGTCACCAAGCATTTAAATGAGAATAGTGTAGCATCAAACAACAGGTGGATAGAGGATGGGACAGCTCCAATAGAAGAAAACTATCAAAGCTTGTCCATAATACCAGTTGGCTTGTTAGTTATTTTTTCACCTTATCAAATCGCATCTTACGCAGATGGGTTTCAAAGCATTGTTATTCCATATGAAGATATCCAAGATATTCTATTATTTAAACCTAATACAATGGGATATCCATAAACTTAATCTACAAACCAGTAAGTTTTCCCGTCTGTTTCAATAGTTATTGTTCCTTGATTAAAAGTTGTAAAGTACTTGATATTGGAATCAGACAACCTTTTTATTACTTCTCCAGAAGGATGATGATAGTAGGAATAATTTCCACAAGATATTATTCCTACAGAAGGATTTACTCTATCTAAAAATTCTAGGCTACTTGAAGTTTTACTTCCATGGTGTCCAACTTTTAAAACATCCGCTCTTAATACGTCTGGAAAATTACTCAAAGCCTTCGTTTCACCTTCAATCTCCAAATCACCAACAAACAAAAACTTCTTCTTGCCAAATATATATCTAAGAATTATTGATTTATTGTTTTCGTTCAATTCTTCATATTGTGAAAAATATTGAAATGTAGGTCTTATCTCAATTCTTTCTGAATCACTTATATTAAGATCAACTATTTTTGAAATCCTTTTTTGTGAATAATTCATTGAACTACAGGATTTCATAACATCTACAAAAGTTGCTTCTTCTTCACTTTTTGTATTAGGAATTAACATAATTCCAACCGAAGGAGTATGATTAATTACATATGGCAAACCACCATAATGGTCTTTGTGATAGTGAGTAATTAGTATATAGTCTAATCTATTTATACCTTGTTTCTTTAAATATGGCTGAATAGTAAATTTTGCTGGATTAAATCTTTCGTCAGCGTCACCAGTATCTATAAGCATAGTAAAAGAAGGTGATTGTATCAATGCTGAATCTCCATCACCAACATTAAAATATGTTATTCTGGCAATAGAACTATTTACTGGTAAAAACATCAAACAAAATGATAAAAATGCTACCGCAAAAATACTCTTCTTCCATGGACCCTTAAAATTTTTGTAGTACGATACTATGATCAGTAAAAGCAATATTGTTGCACAGATTATTCCAATTGTTTGCATCCTTACAGAAATATACCTATACGAAAATGGTAATTCTTTTAGTGCTCCTGCGATAAAAGAAAGTCCATCGAATAATATGGAAATTCCTGGTAAAAACACTTTTTGGGCAATTATGGGAAACGTTGCACCAATCAACCCAAATCCAAAAAAGAACACAAGAAATATTGAAAAAATAGTGTTACTTACAATGCCTACTAAGGAAATCATGTTAAACGAAATAGCTGATACTAAACCAATAACAAGAAATAGTAGTATTCCTTTTTTTTCCATTGATCCAGGGATACAAAGTGTACATGTTCCAATAAACGTCATCCAAAAAGAAACAGTTAAGGCGCTGGCTGGATTCATCAATAAAATGATACATCCAGCCAAAAAAAGTGTGTAAAATGAATCAGGCTTTCTTTTTACAAGCAATGCTAAAGTCATGAAAAACACCATTATAAAAGACCTTACTGCCGGTAATGGAAATCCTATAATGATTAAATATGTCAGCAAACAAAAAAGATATATTGAAACCTTAAAACTTGGTTTTAGTGGAATCCAACACAACATAAAAAGAAACAATAATGAAATAATCGAGAAATGCATACCAGATATTGATAGAAGATGTGCTATTCCTATTTCTGCGTAAGAATCCATGTTAATTTCAGACTTATTATTTAATATGATTGCGTTTACAACATTAAATAAGTCATTTTTCCCCTCTGTTGAAATCTCTATATTTTTTTGGATTTTCTCTCTAACATTGTTAATGAAACAAATTACGGGATTGTTAGAAATCTTCACAGAAGTTATCCCGTCCTTTTTAACAATTAGTGATCCCTGGATGTTCTTCTTTTTTAAGTACATTTCTTTGGATAAATTTCCATGCAAGTACTTATTCAAGTCTTCTACTTTTCCATGACAGAGAACTTTCGATCCGTTTTTTATTAGACTTTTTTCTTTTTCGATTTCAGAATAATATTTTACTCTAATTCTTCCATACTTCGTTTTTAAGTAAAATATTGACATGCTTGAATATTCAGTTGGATAACCATCTACAATACCATTAATAGAATGGTTTTCACATTTTTTTAAACTATTTATTGATGGATTTTTTAATGAAATAAACCCATACGAAAACAAGAATAAGCACACAATTAAAAAACAAACTTTATGTATAATTGTTTTTTTAGTATCGTGTTTATTGGTTCTTTTTTGAGTGAACAAACAAATTAAATAAACACAAACTGTTATGAGCAAAAAAGGAATTACCCATATTACATATGGATATAAAGCTATGCAAATGCCCGATATTAAGCAAAGAAAGAACAAGGGAAAATATCTGTTATCCTGCAGAACCATCAATACATATTGTATCTTTAAAGGAATCAAACGTTTTTTGTCCAATTCCAGGTACATCCATTATTTCTTCTGTAGATGAGAACATTCCATTTTTCTCTCTAAAGTTAATTATTGCTTGTGCCTTCGTTTTTCCAATGTTTGGAAGTTCCATCAATTCAGCTAAAGACGCTACATTAATATTTATTCTCGAACTTTTAATACTTCCTTTAAAAGTGCTTGTTTTAATCTCGTTACTTTTTTCTTCTTTTTGGAAAGATGGAATAACGATTTTTTCTCCATCTTTTACATTTCTAGCTGGGTTTATTACGTTAATGTCACCATTTTCAGTTAATCCACCAGCTATTTCAATAGCTTCCATAATACAAATATCGTCTTCAAATTCATATAATCCAGAATTTGCAACTTCTCCAGTAATGTAAAACTTATTTTGACTTACAATCTCTTGTTCTTCCCAAACAATACTTTCATTATTTACTCCAGCATCAACAGATCGTTGTTCAACTTTCCCGCAATAAAAACCTAAACTAAACACTACAATCAATCCAACGATTGCTATCCAGAATCGATCACGGAATAGTTTCAAAAAAACACCTCACTAGTTTATAACAATAGATCAACCATAACTGGACAATGGTCAGAACCTTCAACAAAATCTAATATATCAGCTTTTTTTACATTATCAAAAATGTTCTTTGAAACAAATATATAGTCTATCCTCCAACCCACATTTCTTTCGCGAGATTTAGCAAAATGACTCCACCAAGAATATTTTACTTCCTCAGGATGCATAGCTCTAAATGTGTCTATAAGCCCATTGACAATGAACTTGTCAATCCATTTACGCTCTTCAGGTAAGAATCCCGAAACTCTATTATTAGATTTTGGTCTTGCTAGGTCTATCTCATCGTGTGCAGTATTGAAATCACCACAAATTAGTACTTTCTTACCTTTATTTATTAAATCATTTAGGTATTTGAACATGGCAATATAAAAATCGTACTTGTATTGTAATCTTATGCCATCACGTTTACCATTGGGGAAATATGTATTAATAATGAATAAATCACCGTAAACTAATTGAATTACTCTTCCTTCAATATCAAATATTTCATTTCCAAATCCATAAATAACATTGTCTGGTTTTACTTTTGTGTAAACCGCTACTCCGCTATAACCTTTTCTTTGAGCTGAAAAAAAATATGAATA
>JAGLCW010000119.1 GCA_023146045.1 Caldisericia bacterium | reverse complement strand
GACTTCCGTTACATAGATGAACCTGCATTACCTGGTCCTTTATCAATGTCAATTAAAATGAGCACTCCATTTAAAGTTGAACAAACAACTCAGGTAGATGTAGCTTTAACAACACCACTCAAAAAAGGTGAAGAAGTTTACTTTATGCTAGAAGATGTTTATGCTCCAAACAATGCAACAGGAACCCCAGGAATGGTTAATCCTGATGTTGTTTTCAAAAAAATGGATTATAAAAACCAAATGATAACTTTCCAATTTACACCTTATCGTGGAAGTTGTGGAGAGCTTAACACAAATTACCCTGTAAGAATGTACGCTTTCAAAGATGCTGGTGGTGTATCAGATATAGTTCCACCTAATTCTTATATAGATCCATTTTACTACGATTTTGCAGAAAAAGATGAAAGAGGAACTGTTTTAGGAAGTTCTCCTACTCCTCCAAATCCACCAATGCCAAAGAATATCGTAAAAGCATATGATTGTTATTTAGAAAGATCATACAACGTAATACCAGAGGAAATGAAGATTGGTGCTTCAAGGAAATGTATTGACACACTGTCTCAAAGATTTCCAAACTTTACATTGCGTTTGAATGATGCAGATAACCCTAACGACGTAAACGACCCAAATAATGTAAGAATATCAATACCATACGGTGAAATGCCACTTGTTGCAAATTACAATGCTCACGATGGCGGTATTGACTATATGTTTACTGCTTACGATATGCGATATCAGGTAGAATGCATCGATATAAAATACCTGATAGAAACTGTTGAACAGCCAAAAGTTCTTGTACAAATGAATAAAGACGGATCCTATTTGTATTGGTATTGGCAAGACAATGGTATCCATGGAATACTTGATGAACTAGATATCTTAGCAGGTTCACCACTTTATCCAAACGATCCAGATCCTTTACTAAATACACCAAAATATTTAACCGGTTACGATAGACTTAACTGGATTGACATGGATTGTTCAGAAACAAGTCAAAATAGTTGCCCACTTTGTGCTGTGAGTGATTTTGGGAAAATGAACAAAATCACTAAGGGTGACCGTTATGCATATGGTAATACCGAATACTTTGAAGTAATAAACTATGGTATACCAACAAAAGTAACAAGTTATCAACAAAAATCTGGTGGAGATCAAGGCGGAGAAATTAATATAGCTGTTTCTCCTGTTGATGGAACAGATGAACCTCTAGAAATACGTGTATACACAATGAATGCACTATATGACTATAATTCATCAATGACACCACCTCCATTTTTCTTAAAAGATTCATCAAATGGAATAGATTATTGTGGTACAGCAAGATTTAAAGTTTTACCACCCGATCCATATTTAAATTTTGCTGAATACAAAATTATCGACCATGGACTACAAAACTCAAGGATTAATTATACTTCTGGTACTGGAGCTTTATCAGATTTACCAACTCCAACGCCTCAGATTGAATCACCATATGATCCGATCATAAAAGATGTAGGAAAAGATTTTAGAGCATATCCTGGTGGACAAACGCATACTGGTAGAGTTGATGGAGCTGTGTATACAGGTTCATACCTCAGAGTAGACGGAGAACATAATGGTTGGAACGCATACCCTGCAATTTGGTGGTGGTATTGGACTGGAATTGATGTAGATTATAATAATTTTACAGATTTCAATAGACTTGGAACTGAATTCTACCCAATGACAGACTATTCAATGTATTTTATATTGAAAGATGCAGAAGGTAACCATTTAACTTTCGATAATAAAAATATAGACTTGAAAATAAGAAAACTTACTGTCGATGGTCCGTTTATTACTCCATACGTATTTAACAAAGATAATAATTCTGTAAAATCCACTTGGAGTTACAATGGGGTACGTAATGTACCTGTAAAATATGACCGTTCTGGAATCATATCAATCGACTCATCAAATGCTATAGACTATGTATTTACTGGAGACGATTGGACAAAGTCCGGGAATGACAGTTATATTTACACTAACATTAACGAATATCTTGAATATTCAAATGAATTGAACTACCGCGGACTAACTGATGTTTTCTATATTCCAGAAATTATACCAGTTGGTAGCGGAGTTGTTACATTAACTGTTACACTTTGGGATGGCACTATAAAAATATTCCAAGATTGTTGTGCAGAACCACCAACGGATGGTGTTGATGTACACGGAATCAATATTGATTCAAGCGTAGAGACAATAACAGTTGACACTGACACAAAAATAGAACTAAATGTTAGTGAAAATGAAGTTATGCAAACTGTTGAACCCGCAAATGATGCAGTTGTAGTTGCATGGCAAGATAGAGGAATCTTAAATCTTGATACAGGGCTTTACAGTGGAGCTGGAGATGGTTGGTTAACAAATGCACCAGCTTCATCAAACGCAACTGATGTAATGTATCAATTTGATCCAAGTTTAGATCTTAACGAAGATGGTAAGATTTCATTTGCCGACTACGAAACTGAAATAGTTGGTTCGTACAATCTCGCTACAAATACTTGGACTTCTGGTATTATTGACGCCAGAACTTTCCAGAGAGATAATGGCAAGTATGTATTTGATTTGTCAGCTAATAATAGTGCTCAACTTACACAAATCGGTTTAGATTTCGGTAGTTTTGACCTAAATGGAATTGTCAATATCGAACTAGACCACATAATTTCTGAGTTCGAAGCATTGCCACTATACATAAATGCATATAAATACGCAGACGATAATAATGACCGTGCTTTTACTCCATTATTTAATCTAGGGAACAATATTCCACAGTATTCTCATGAAGTATACTTAGCAGGAATGAAAATCATTGATATTGTTCCAATTAGAGATTTATCAGTATCTATTTCACCTACAGTGTTAACTGCAGGTTGCATACCAGAATTAGTTGACCCAGCAAGCCCATTGTCTGTAATTGTAACAAACGAAGACGGTGAACCTGTAGATTTGACAATTGGTGTACCAGATGTAAATGGTAATGACTATGTAGAAAAAGATGCAATTTGGCAGAATTTGTTTAAAGATGTGCATCCAGATCCACTACCAGAATATTACTGGTTAAGGACAGATTTACACAACAAAGACATGACTCTTGCCAACAATACAAGACTTTACGATCCTAATTTCTATCCTATTAAGCCAGATTTTACTCTAGCTTCTGATGGAAAATACGCATTCAACGGATTCTGTGCAAACGACAAAGGCGAGTTTGAAATTTATGTTTACACGCCAGATCGTAAACACGTTGGGGTCGGAAAAGTCAGAGTGGAATTACCAGACGTTTCATATAGTATTGTTAATACCGAAGACCCTTCTGGTTCAGAATATACAGTACCAGGAGAACCTGATTTTGTGTTAACTGCTGCAGATAACAGAATCTATCAGATTACTGTAACTTGTAAAGACGCCAGAGGATTAATGATCAAGGGTGTTAGTAAAGGTGTAAGTACTTGTGGTGGAGGAACTAAGAACACTGCAAGATTCACAGTTTACTCAAACAGACCAGAATCCTGGAACTTCAGCGAAAGAGATCGCTTCTTATTTGCTGATCATTTCATGCAAGATTTATACCCATACAATCTTAATGTTGGGTTCGATTTTAATGACAACAAAAAGATTGATTGGCGTAATGCTGAGTTATTCAACTTGGGTGGATTTGATGATATTCATAAAGGCTTAGTTTATTACAATACTACTCTTGTTAAATATGACGATGGTGAATGGGATATTGAAGCAAATTACCAATTACCACCATTCTCAGATCCAATAACACAAAAACCACCTGCAAATGGTTCTCCAAATCGTCCAGAAAATCCAACCGGAAACGCAGACATTGGATGGGGACTTGGAGCAATCTATAATAGTGCTTACCATGGTGGATATTTATTTGTTGATATAGATGGTACAGGATATCTAGATTATCATGATTCATTAGGATTAGATGTAAATGGTCAAACTACATTCTATGTCTTTGCTGAAGATCTATCTTACATAGGTGGATTGGTTGGACAAAACTATTACAGTAACTCAGCTGATGAAGCAGATTTATCTGGTAATCCGCCATTAAACAGAAAAGATCCTTCAGAAATTGATAAACGTTTTAGACCTAAATATTCACATGACGGAGTTTTCTTCTTAGATTGGGAAGCTTTCCCTAACCGCGAGGTAAAAATTGCTCCTCCGAATCTAAAAGT
>JAGLCW010000118.1 GCA_023146045.1 Caldisericia bacterium | reverse complement strand
TGGTCTGCTTCAACCGCTGGTGGATTAAAAGCTATACGTATTAGCATTGTTTTTAAATCAATCATATGTGATATTAAGCAGTTTTTAATTCCAAAAAGCAGTGTTTATGTTTCAAAATACAGACATTTGGCAGATCGAGTATTAAACCCAAAAACTGTAAAAACCACAATGAACATTATCGCTTTGTATATGCTTTTCCATTTACTTGGAACTATTGCTGGAGTTTTAAATGGGTATCCGCTAGTAAATTCTTTTTTTGAATCAGTTTCTGCAACAGCAAACGTTGGTTTAAGTTGTGGAATTACTTCAGCTTCAATGCCAGATAATCTGAAGGTAGCTTACATTATTAACATGTATTTGGGCAGGCTAGAATTTACTGCTGCAATTGTTCTGATTGCATACGTAATTAATGGTTTATTCCAGGGAAAAAGAAAACAAGGGAAATACTAATGAAAAAAAATACTACTTTTTTGTTGTTTGCCATAGTTTTTTTCGTGTTTTCAATTTTTGTATTTCCAAATAGTGTTTCAGCAACCAATGACTGGCTCAATGGACCATTGGGAAGCTACTATGAAAAGTTGAACGATAAATATCTGCAACAAAGAATGAGTGAAGAACAAATAGAAAAAAACACAAAAGCGTATCTTAGAGATTATTTAACGACTGAAGATTTAGAGTTGCTAACTAATCCAAAGTTAGCGGAATTGCTTTCATTTCCAACATTATATAACGGAAAAGAAATACTTTTTCATGGTGAAGCAATTGGTCAGCCACTTACAAGAAAAGAGTACGGCTGGATAAATGTTATGGACGAAGACGGAAACTCAATCGGTTGCTGGATGAGTAGCAAATTCATTGATGAAGTTAGTGTTTACGGTAGATATGGATTTATTGGAGATATCCTTTTGGTAAAGGGGATTTATCATGTTGCTAATGAAAAACATGGTGGAGAAACAGAAATAGAAGTAAACGATATAATGGTTTTAAAAAAAGGGAGAAAAGTTCCACCAGAGGAAATTAATGTAACATTCGCATACATAATATTTGCTATTGCTTTAGGAATATTGTGGTTTTATATAGCTAGAAAAAGGAGTAATGCTGAGGAAGAATTTACATCTGGTGGTGGAATATTCTTTGGTAGTAAAGACAATAAATAATTGAATATTTATTAATAAGTAATTTATTTGGTTAGTTCATATAAAATTATTGCTACTGCTGAACGTACAGATAGATGATTGTAATTTGTTGGACCATATATTGGATCAAGCATGAAATCTACTGTATCTGTAATTTCTTTTGATAAACCCCAACCTGTTCCAAATAGAATTAACACTGGATGTTCTTGGATTATTTCTTTTGCTTCTTTAACTGAGGTTGAGTTTTTAAACTGTCTTGCTGATGTACCAATTGTTATAACTGGTTGACCAGTACGTCTTTCTATGTCTTGTCTAGCCTCTTCCCAAAATTTCACAGTTTTTACAATATCAAATGCTTCTTTTCTGTTTGAATTGTATTGCTTTCCAAATCCATGATCCCAAAAATTTGTAACTCTTTTGACAACATTGTGCTGCTTTAAAGCGTGATTCACAACATAAAAAGAATTCATTCCAAATGTAACTGACGATCTTGCAATATCATGTAGGTCAAACAGCGTAACGGATGTTGTTACAGTCTCTCCGTGTTTGTTAATTACAGGATAGTGTACAAGGGCTGTGTTTAAGTTAGACATTATCTTTTGCGCAAAAGAGTATCAAGCCAATTATTCATTGTTACTTTAATTTCTCTTAATCTTTTTAAATCTTCAGAAGATAATGACTTACGGTTTATTAATTCTGGTTTCAGTAATAGCGTCCAGCGTAGATTTTCTGTTCTTCTCCAGTTTTCGATATTCTTATGATGTCCAGATGTTAGAACTTCTGGAACTGAGAAATCATTGAATTCAGCAGGGCGTGTGTAGTTCGGTTGTTCCAGAAGATTGTCATTTTCAAAACTTTCATCTACATGTGATTGGTCGTTATTTAGTACCCCATCAATTAACCTTACAACGGCATCAGTTATTACCACTGAAGATATTTCTCCGCCACCTAAAATATAGTTGCCGATTGAAATTGGCATATCTACATATTCAATAATTCTGTCATCTATGCCTTCATAATGACCGCATAAAAAAACAAGCTGCTGGAATGAAGAGAGATAGTGAACTAGTTTTTGATTTAAAACTTTACCTTTTGGAGAAGGTAGAAGAACTAAGGAAGATTGTGAATTAACCAAGTTATTGTCTTTAAGTGCACTTATAATTGGTTCTAGTTTCATAACCATACCAGGACCACCTCCGAAAGGTGTATCGTCTGTAGTACGGTGTTTGTCTTTTGTGTAATCTCTAATGTTTATAAATTTTGGTTCAATTAATCCTCTATCAACAGCTTTTCCCGGAAGACTGTACCGAAAATAAGACTCAAGTATTTCGGGAAAAGTTGTTAAATAGACGAGTTTTTTTGTCAAACTAATACTATTCTTTTATGGATATAATTATTCCATCGCGAACAGTAACTTCGCCAGGGTTTACTTTTTCAAGAAGATTGTCGCCTTCTTGAATATCCACAAAACTATCTAGTTGTGTATAAGGATAAATTGTACCATCTTTGAGAGATTCAATTTCCTTAAGTTTGGCATCTACTTCAAGAATACCAGATTCCTGTTGTTGTCTATCTTGTGCTAGCTTTGTTCTTGCATTATTTAACTCAGCTTGATTAATGTTAGCACCAATGTTGATCAACATGCGACTTTCTTCAGTTTTAATTTTTTCAACGTTAGATTCAAATTCTGTTTTCAAATTTTCCAGTTGAGCTTTAAAGCTTTTTTTGAAACCTTCTGTGACAATAGATTTAACAATAATTTTTCGTGGAATTGTAATACTACTCACTTTTACTAGTCTCTTACTGGATTGATGATTGCGTTTTTACCAGCCTTAGCAGCTGCTGCACGAATCAATAATCGAATAGCATTAATATTCTTCCCATTTTTGCCAATGAGTTTGCCCTTGTCAGATTCTTCAACTTTAATTTCGTAAGCAACAGTTTCTTCTAGATCATCTCCAGATTCTCTTACTACAACTGCATCAGGATTGTCTACTAATGTTTTTACTATTTCTTCGATTAAATCTTTCATTGATTAGTCCTCCTTGTCTCTCTTGGACTCAATAAATTTTTGCCATAGTTTGGCGTGTTTCAGTAGTGCAAGTGTTTTATCGGTTGGTTGGGCACCCTTTTTTAACCAACTGATTGTTTTTTCTTCGTCGATGGTGACTTTGTTGTTTGGATCTTCTTCTAACGGGCGATAGGTACCAAGTAGATCGATGTAGCTGCTGACAGGACTTTTACGTGAGTCTTGAACAACTATACGAAAACAGGGTTTATGAAGTGCTCCCAGTCTTTTCAATTTAATCTTAACCACTAATAGATCTCCTCTCGAGTTATATAATTCAGACTAAAAAATTTATAAGCAAAAAGCTAAGTAAGTCAACATACGTTAATATTTTGAACCAGTTTTAATATACAATTTCTCTGAATTGCTCTGGTCAATCTCTGTTTTTGAATCACAAGAACTAGTTTTCCAAATATTTTTATTTGGAAGTATTTCTGAATTATTGACTTTAACGGGACCAAAATATATTGATCCCCTGGGCATAGTTTCACAATCTAAAATAGGTCCAAAATATTCAACAAATTGTGTTGACCATTTGTAAAATGTAGCCCAATTGCTTTTTGTTTCAATGCATCCAACAAAAATAGTATCATTTGTTAACTTTTCTGTAACATTTAAGTCCCATGAAATGGTGTCTGAATTTACCTTTGATGGACAACGGGAAAGAATAAAACTGTATTCTACACCATTCTTCCATTTATATGGTAGCACACATGAAAGACCATTTCCTGGTTCAATTGATTTACTAAGGTATCCATCTATGCCTGGTTCTGCAGATATACCATCACATATTGTGAAAACAAACCCATTTCCACCAAGCCCCATGCACGAACTTGTCATTCCAAACCAACCAATATTGCCTTCGTTAAAAACAAATTGAGTTCCCCAATAGTACTCAGTAACTTGGGCACTTGGGCAATTTACTTTCATGGTTGTTCCAATAACCTCAGAATTTCCTGAAACTTTTGACCAATCTTGAATTACATAGACTAGTCTTCCTGGAGTAAACATTTCATATTCTGCATTGGTTGTTTTTTTAGCAAAAGGAATACTTATTTGTAAAAAGGCAACAACAATAATTATCAATGAATAATGGAAAAGAGGATGATTCTTTCTCATTATTTTAGCCAAGTACCGCCATATACTGCGTCATCTCCAAGATTTTCTTCAATTCTAAGAAGTTGATTATATTTAGCAGTTCGTTCACTTCTACATGGTGCACCAGTTTTAATAAGACCTCCGCCCAAAGCAACTGCTAAATCGGCAATAAATGTATCTTCTGTTTCGCCAGATCTATGAGATATTACATAGCCATAATTGTGATTTTCTGCATATCTCACAGTACTTAATGTTTCTGTCAAAGAACCAATTTGGTTAACTTTTATTAAAATACCGTTGGCGATATTTTTTTGAGCTCGTTCTTTAAATATTTTCAAATTTGTAACAAAAACGTCATCTCCGATGATTCTGGTTTTATTAGAAAATTCTTTTGTGAAAAGTTTCCAACCATCTTCGTCATCTTCTTCAAATGGATCTTCAATAGAATAGATTGGGTATTTTTTAAGAATATTTTCGTAATACCTTACTAAATTTTCTGAATTCATAGGGTTTTCACCATTTAAATTGTACATATTGTTTGAATAATAACTATCAGCTGCACAGTCAAGTGAAATTGAGATTTCTTCTGATGGCTTGTAGCCAGCTTTTTCTATTGCTTCAACCAAAATATCTAGTGCTTCTGCGTTAGATTTGATGTTTGGAGCAAAACCACCTTCGTCTCCAATGCCAGTTGAAAGGTTCTTCTCTTTTAGTAATTTTTTCAATGTGTAATAAGTTTCGCAACCAGCTCTTAAGCCTGTACGAAAAGAATTAAAGCCGTGTGGAACAATCATGAATTCTTGTATATCTATCGTGTTGTCAGCGTGTTTCCCACCATTAATAATGTTCATCATTGGTACTGGAATTGTATTACACCTAATACCACCTAGGTACTTGTACAAAGGTATTCGAAGGTATTTTGATGCAGCTCTAGCTACAGCAAGTGATACTGAAAGAATTGCATTTGCACCAAGTTTTTCTTTATTCTCGGTTCCGTCTAACTCTAGCATTATTGAATCAATCAATTGCTGATTCAACACACTGTATCCAATCAATTCTGGTTCAATTATTTTTGTTACATTTTCTACAGCAGTCTGTACCCCTTTGCCGTGAAAACGTTTTGATTTAATATCTCTTAATTCTAATGCCTCTCTTTTTCCTGTAGATGCACCAGATGGAACTGATGCTCTTGCGCTAATGCCAGACGAAAGAATAACTTCTGCTTCAACGGTTGGGAAACCTCTTGAGTCGATAATTTCTCTACTTTTGATTTCTTCAATTAAATCCATATCTTCTCCTTTATGGTGTTCTAAAGTTCTATTAGAAGTATAATGAACAACGATATGATTGTAATACAGGAGTAAAGATATGACAAAAAGAACAAAACGAATAGTAAGCGGTGTTAGAACAACCGGAAGGTTGCATTTGGGAAACTATCTTGGATCACTTAAGAATTGGGTAGATATTCAAAACGAGAAAAAGTTTGAATGTTTCTGGTTTTTAGCCAACTATCATGCTCTTACAACAGGTTTTGAAAAACCACAATTGGCTGGAGATTTTTTGTTTCCTTTATATGCAGATCTAATGGCTATTGGTTTAGATCCAGATGAGTCAACTATTTTTATTCAATCAGATATTCCTGGTCATTCTGAGTTATTCCTGATTTTTTCCATGATTACACCACTTGGATGGGTAGAACGAAATCCAACGGTGAAAGACATGATTAGGGACTATGACGTAAAATCAAATGTTACATACGGATTACTTGGCTACCCAGTATTACAAGCAGCAGATATTGCCTTGTACAAAGGTGATATGGTTCCGGTTGGAAAAGATCAGCTACCACATCTAGAGCTTTCTAGAGAAGTTGTTAGAAGGTTTAACAATCTATATGGTAACTTTTTTCCAGAGCCACAATCTAAACTTACAGATGTTCCGTTACTGAATGGCTTAGATGGTAAAAAAATGAGTAAATCATTAAACAACACTATATATTTAACTTCTTCGGAAGAAGAGATTGAAAAAGCAGTTAAAAGTGCAATAACTGACCCAGGAAGGGTTTACAGGAAAGATCCTGGAACTCCTGAAGTTTGTAATATATTCTCATATTACAAAATTTTTGCTCCTGAGCATGTAGAAGAAATTAGGAAGGAATGTGAAACTGCTGGTATTGGTTGCTCGCAATGCAAAAAGAGAATGATGGGAATTTTAAGTGGTATAATTTCTCCGTTCAGAGAGAAAAAAGAAGAACTAATTAATACTAAAGCCGGTAAAGATAGAATTTATACTTCCATATTTGAAGGAAGAAAAAAAGCACAAGAAGTTGCTTCTAATACTATTAATGAGATTAAAGATATTTTTCATTTTGAGGTGAAACATGACTAAGTTTAAAGTAAGATTTCCGCCATCACCAACAGGTAAACTGCATATTGGAAACGCAAGAACTGCGTTATTTAACTATTTATTTTGTAAACATATGGACGGAAAATTTGTTTTCCGTATTGAAGATACCGATACAGAAAGATCAAAAGAAGAATTTATACTAAACGAAATTGATGCAATGAAATGGATGGGTATCAAATGGGATGAAGGAATCTCTATTGGTGGAGACAATGGACCATATAAACAAAGTGAAAGATTAGATATTTACAAGAAGCACATTCAAAAACTTATTGATTCTGGTCATGCATACTATTGCTTTTGTTCATCTGAACAGGTAGAAAAAGATAGAGAAGATGCTAGAGCAAAAGGTTTACCTCCAAAATATAGTGGAAGATGTAGAAATGTTACGACTGAAGAAGCAAAAAAAAGAATTAAAAACGGAGAACCATATGTTGTGCGTTTTAAATTACCAGACCAA
The DNA here is from genome assembly GCA_023146045.1 of Caldisericia bacterium. GTDB lineage: Bacteria > Caldisericota > Caldisericia > UBA6126 > UBA6126 > JAGLCW01. The sequence goes on along the minus strand of JAGLCW010000118.1, from coordinate 548 downwards.
GAGGAAGTAGAAGTCACAGATTTAATAAGAGGGGTAAAAACATTTCCAGTACGTTCTTTAGACGATTTTATCATTGTTAGAACTGATGGAATGCCGACATACAATATTGCAGTTACTGTAGACGATTCAACTATGGGAGTAACTCATGTTGTAAGAGGAGAAGACCACTTCTTTGGGAATACTCCAAGGCAAGTTCTTTTATATCAAGCTTTAGGATATGACGTTCCTGTTTTTGCACACATGCCAATGATTTTAGGTTCCGATAAATCAAAACTAAGCAAAAGACATGGAGCATTCGCGGTTACTGAATACGGAGATATGGGATTTTTACCAGAAGCAGTTGTGAATTACATGGCTTTTCTTGGGTGGTCACCAAAGACAGAAGAAGAGTTTTTTACAATGGACGAATTGATTGAAAAATTTGAAATTAAAAACGTGAATACTAGTCCAGCAGTTTTTGATTACGAAAAGCTTAAATGGTACAACGCACATTACTTACGTCAAAAAACGGAAGAAGAACTTTTTAACATGGTTAAAGATGAGTTAAA
>JAGLCW010000117.1 GCA_023146045.1 Caldisericia bacterium | reverse complement strand
GCAGTACCAACAATATCAAACGCGGTTTCTCCTGGATGTAAAAGTTCTTTTACTTGAGCAATTTCTCCACCTGGAATATTTACATTTGCTTGCTTACAACCTTCGTATAACCCTCTAGCTAGCTGCTCTATGACTTCCTTTTTAAAATTGCCAACAGCAATATAATCAACAAAGCTAATAGGTTCTGCACCAACACATATCAAATCATTTACGTTCATTGCTATGCAATCTATGCCAACCGTATCATATTTACCAACCATTTCAGCTAGCAAAGTTTTTGTTCCTACTCCATCGGTAGATACTGCCAACCCAAGTCCATTGCCAAGGTCTATTACATTTGCAAAAAATCCTATAGGTAGCAGGTTTTTCCCAATACCTTCTCTAAATTGAAATGTTTTATTTACCCAGTGAAGTAGACCTTTCATCGAATTATCTTCTGAAAGTGTTTTCACTCCAGATTCTTTATATAAATCAGACATTATCTGCTCCTTTGTTCAATTTTGTATGTACACATTATATAATTACTTTTTCCATGTTAAAATCTATGATATAATCGTTAAAAAAGTTTGGAGAAGGATTATGTCCAACGAAGAAATATTTGACTCTCTAGCAAAAAAGTATGATGAGTGGTACAAAACCCCTTTGGGTTCATTTGTCGACTCATTAGAGTTTAGTTTAATTAAAAAGCACTGTGGAAATATTCTTGGCAAAAGAATACTAGACGTTGGGTGCGGAACTGGCAGTTATAGCATTCGTTTTGCTAATTTAGGAGCCCATGTAACAGGAATTGATTCATCAGAAGAAATGCTTGAAATTTCTAAGCACAAAACAAAAGACAGTATATTACCAATACATTTCCACCAAGCAGAAGCAGAGTCTCTTCCTTTTGATAATGATTCATTTGATTTGGTTATTTCCGTTAATTCTTTTGAGTTTGTGAACAATCAAACAAGTTGTTTTAAGGAAAGCTATCGCGTTTTAAAAAAAGGCGGGAAAGCAATTTTTTGTGTTCTAAATGAAGAATCGCTTTGGATAAACACTTTAAAAAATCAACCCGGTTTCACCAATTCTGTATACAAAGATGCTAAATTTTTTACACCTTTATTATTAAAACAATATCTTTCTATCCTAGACTCATTTTCAAAACCAAGCGTGGAATCCTGTGTTTTTTTGAATTACAACCCAGCATTATTCCTTGAACCGGATGCTCAATTAATTGAAACAATTAGACACTTTACTAGACCACTAAAAGGAGCTTTTTTAATAGGTTCTGCTAGAAAGTAGTTTTTTGTTTATTGATTTTAGTTTGTACATTAATATACTAATTTTTTGCATGTAAAATAATATTGAATTAACTTTTTTAAGGAGCATAATATGGCTGTCCCAAAGAAAAAACGTACACTACGACGCAACCGTAACCGTCGCGCTTTACAAAAACTTATACCATTAAACCTTACACATTGTCCACATTGCGACAAACTCATTCCACCACATACCGTTTGTAAATTCTGTGGTTATTACGGAACAGAAAGCATTATTCCAATAAAAGAAAAGGCTCATAAGCCAGCAACAGCTTGATAAATATCGCTCTTGATGTTCTAGGTGGAGACTTAGAATACAGCGAAAAAATATATGGCGCGTTAGATGCAGTCAAATGCGACAGTGAACTTCATGTAGTTCTTGTCGGTGACGAATCGCAAATTAACTCTTACTTAAAGAAGGAAGAGTTTTTTTTGTATGAGGATAATTTTTCTGTA
>JAGLCW010000116.1 GCA_023146045.1 Caldisericia bacterium | reverse complement strand
AAACTAAATAGCGTGAAAGACAATATTTTGCGTGAAAAAGATGAAGTACTCGAACCAATTTTTAATTTTCTAAATGGATCACAAAAAACAATCTTTGATCAGATTCAGAATTTTCTAAAAACAGAACACGATAATGTAGAAGCATACCTAGACAAACCAATAGAAATTGCTCAACTTAAAGATGTTCTAGAAAATAAAGAATGCTTTTTACACGACTGCTTAAACAAAGCAAAAAATACATTTACTAGTGTTCACAACGAACTAGACAGCATTAAGGTAACAGAAAAGAATAAAGCAAAAGAAAATCTGAAAGAGCTTCAAACAAGTCTAGACAATAAAATTATTGAAACTGAAGAATATACAAATGCGCTTACCAGAGCAAATAGAATTCTGCAAAAAACCAATACAATTGCTTCGTGGCACAATGCCGTTCTTACCTTTGATATGGTTGTTAAGGATATAACGCTACCAAAACCACCAACATATGATGAAACACCACCAACGTCACCACCACAAACAACGCCAGAAGGAATAACAGTAAAAGAACCAGTTCTTGAAAAAGATTTGTTAATCACATATAAAAATGATTTCATTACCAACGAAGTAGAATCAGAAGAATACGTCACTGCGCTAAAAAGCTCCATAACCAAAGAACTCAACAAGGGTAATAAAATAAGCATTCAAAGGAAGAAGCAATGACCAACCAACAACTTAAGCAAGCTACTATCGAAATACGGAATCAACTAGAAAAAGAGATTAAAGGTAGTATATGTAGCTTGTATCCTAGATCTTCTTCCAAAACAGCTGAGGAATTTGCTAATGATTATCCCCATGCCTACAACGAACTAGAAAAAGCTTTAGAAGAAAATACAGAGAATCAAATTCAAGCATTAACAAAAGAACTTTCATATACATGGTTCAATCGTTTATGTGCTTTTCGCTATATGGACTTACTACATTATACACCAATTGGGGTAGTTTCTGGTTCTTCTAATTCACAGCTTCCAGAAATGCTATGGGAAACTAAACAAGGTATTATGCCAGAAATATATTTGAAAAGTTCAAAGTCTTTACAACTTATTCAATCCTTGTTAGATGGTTCAACTAAATCAAGTGATCCAGATACAAAAATGTACAATGTGTTATTGCAAGAAGCATGTCATTATTTTAACAAGTTTATGCCTTTTTTGTTTTCTTCTCAACATTCATTAACAGATCATATTGTTCCAGCTAACTTACTAGATTCTCATTCTGTTTTAGCTAAAGTACAAGAATTACTTAC
>JAGLCW010000115.1 GCA_023146045.1 Caldisericia bacterium | reverse complement strand
AAGCCAAATGCATGTATCCCATGTTCTACTGAATTTTGGAGCTATCAAGGTGACAAAATTCGATTAGTAAATAAGTGGGTAGGAAAAGGTCCACATTGGAATGGTATTCCAAAATGGTTAAAGTATGGTTGGTTAAGAAAAGCCAGAACTCTAGGTGATGTGGATATGTGTTCCGGTCATTCATTCGATACTGAATCAGTTCATTATCTCTCATTTTATAAACCTGTAAACTTTACTGTTCAAATTTTTGATGAAGAATGTAGTTTAAATAATTATTTCAGTTTTAAAGTTGTAACCACAGGGAATTCACACTTAAGTGTTCCTCTTAAAATTAATTCAACAGAAGATTCGTTTGATTATACAGTAATAATGGTTCCTATTGTTGCTGGAGAAACAACGATTAGAAAATACACGATCAAAACAAATGATGGTTCATTATTTGAAGATATTGAACTTCACTTTTGGACAGACGCAGGAAGTCCAAGATTAGATACATACTACATTGTTCAGCCATGTTATAAATGTAAAAATAAAATACAATGTGTTACCGGTAAAGGAATAAAAAATAGTGATTTTAGTGATCCAGAAGATACACATTGGGAGTTTTCAGGAAACACATCAATAATTCAAAGTCCACAAGTAATGGACAGTACGATTACTGAGCGAAAACCATATGATGATGCATCGGATCCAGATTATAGTCAAAATGCATTTGATGCCGGATATCATTTCAGAACATATTATGAATCAGGAACAGAACATCCATATATAAAACAAAATAATGGATTTTTTGAAAACCCAGTTTTAAATATATACGAAACTGGTTCATTATCACAAACTATTCCTGTTCCTTTACCAAAATGGTGTGATGAAAATCCAATTCATGCTGAACCAAAAGAATTTAGAGTAGTGGTTGCAGTAAAATTCTATATACAAATGGATAAAGATTCAAAAAACAATACAGAACATCCAAAAATAGATGTTCCAACTATTACATTTTATCCTCCAGGTCAATCTGCTGCAGGAGATAATGAACCAATTACCAGAGAAATAACAAGCTTTGATTCCACAGATCATGTTTTAACTGAGTCTTTTAAAGTATTATTTACAGAGACATCTCCAGCTACTTTACTATTTAAAGTTGAATTCGATAATTTTTATGGAGGTGTTGTTGATACATCATTACTTTGTGGAGGGACTAATCTAAAAGCTGGACGAGCAGAAGTTACTGCTGAAGGATTAAATAAATTTTCATGTACTCCAGATGCAAGATTATCATATTTTAGTAGAAATTATGGATACAATAAAATATTTATGTTCGATATCAGATCAGCAAGACAAATGTATGGTTTACCAATAAGATATGAAGACGGAAGCATATCATCATCAATTTTAGATATATATGATATTGAATATACAGCACTAAATGGACGAAATGAAATTGTTCATCAAGGAAGATTTGTTGAATATGAAAATCCTGAATTTGGACAAATCAGCTATGTACCAAGTGATATTGAATTTTATACATATACATGGGAAATTGTTAAAATAGTTTTACAATTTTTTCCAAAAAATGTTATGGAAACATTAAATTTCAGACCACCAGAGAATCCACAGCCAATATTTTCATCAGTTGGATACGGAGCTGAATATCCAGGAACAGAAGATCCTTTTTGGAAAGGTGACGTTATATATATTTCAGGCAATGTCATTGATGAATATGGAACAAAATATCTTGATAAGAACTGTAAATTTTCATCAAAAAGATGTAATGAAACATTTGTTTATCCAACTTTTAAAAATTGTGACGGATATTACATCCCTGGTTGGGATGTTGATAGAGATGAATATCCAAATTGTTGTGGATATATGCCAAAAGATTACAGAAACTGGAAAAATGGTGCTGGAGTTCCAAAAATAAAAGCACCATATATTGAAGCTATCATTGTAAAGGATAAGTAATGGCAGAAAATTTATGTATGGAGGTATCACTGCTTCCAGATCCTATAGTGAGTAATTTAATACCTACCGGCATTAAAATATTTCATAAAGCAGAAGAATATAAAATTGGAAGAGTGAAACACAGAACTAAATTATGTCAATATATAAAATTATCAATAACTATTGAAGATAATAGTATCGATGCAATATATCGTGAAGATATTGAAAATTTTAATGAAGATTGTGTATTTCCACAAGACACATCAGAAGACAAAGATTTATTGTATCCTCCTACCCCACGAGATGTAATTGAATCATTAATAATTATTAATCCATACACAAAAGAACAAATAATTCATGATTTATATCAAAATGAACTTGGTCAAACAGAAGTAGAGTTGGCTTTATTTTTAAATCCACAAGATACATATGAAGTTCAAGGCACAATATATTATAAGATGAAAAATCAATATCCAAAACCATTATCTTTGGAAATAAATAGTATAATAGTCCCAAGATGTGAAAACGTAAGTGTTTGCACCGAAAATATTATTTTTATTTCAGAACCAGATGATGAATCTGTATCAAATGCAGATCATATATATGGAAGCAACTGTCAAACATCATCTCAATCATGTTGTAATTTCTTTGATACAACATATAGAGGATGGTTAAGACCAATGTGCCCTGATTTCTTTCTTGGTACACCAATGATGTTTGAAGAGGATTAAATACATGACACAAGATGGATATAAACTCGATATGGAAAAATACGCTAAACAAATTGAAAAATACAATAAAATAATGAAAAGGATCAACAATGGATAGCAACACAACAAAACCTACACCAGGTGATCCGGATTACTATAAATTTATTACAGATCCAAAAGGATATAAAAAATCAAAAATAGTAAAACCGGTAACAATGAAACCAAAAAAAACAAAGCCAACAAATAATAGTGGACTTGAACAAAAATTAAGTGCTCTTGAAAATGGAAATTTAAATTATAAAAACAAAACATTTAAAGGCAGAATGTCTAAAGCCTTAAAATCATTATTTTAAAGGATAATATATATGAATTGTAAAGATCTTAAATTTAAAATAGATACAAAAGAATTAAATGAAATAATTGAATGCCTTGATGCAAAATATAAAACAAGAATACGTGATCTAGAAAATATTTTGCAAACATATAAAATACAAGTATCAAATTTGATAAAAGACAAGTATAAAGATTAAAAAGATATACTAAGCTCAATCTAGCTCAATAATAAGGATTAAGCATGTCTATTGAAGAACAGCATTCAACACAATATCAAAATATAAATAAAGAAAAATTAATAAAAATACTTCCAAAAGGTACTCACCATAAAGTATCTGATGAAATTATTGATCTCATTCAATCAATGGAAAAAGACACAGGACTTCTTCAGGATTATATGGAAGAAAGCTTCTTGTCTCATCTTCCAGTACTTCGGGAAGTTAAAGTAAATCTTACTGATTATACAAATGCAATTAAATATTGTAATTTGAAAAAAAATATGGATAATCAGACAGCATGGGAAATAACTTTTCCAGAAAGATATAGAAAACTTGAAAAAGAAGGAAGATGGAATACTTCTCATGTATCAATGTATAATTCTTCACCACTGGTTCTAAAAATTGATGCACAAATGGCTTTGGCTATCAGTATCCAATATGCACCAGCCTTTCACAAGATGATGATGAAGGAACTCCAATTAGCATCAGGATGGGACGCTCATGGACGAGAAACATCTGCAATGGTCCAACATTTGGCAGCGAGTAAGATCATTGATATTGCTGCACCACCAATTGAACAAAAAATAGCTCTTGAAATAGGACAGTCAGCAGAATCTAAAAACTCACAACAAAAAATGATTGATAAAATGGCAGAAATAGCTAAAAATCAACAAAAACAAATAGAAATGGGAATGAGCGTTGAAGATGTTCAGAAACTTAATCTCACAATTGATGTTGAAATCGATGAAGATTAAAAATAAATTATAAGGAAAAAAGATGAGTAGGGTAGAAAATTCTTTCATACAAGACAAACTTGGTGTTCCAAGAACATTTGATGAAATGGAATGGGCACTTGCTCACCAATATATCATTCCAGCCTTTAGAGATGGTAATGTAACTGTTGATAAGTTATTGGATCATGTTGATCTAAATCTCTTATGGTATATTCCATCAATACATGCAATTAAATTTATGAACTTCATGCGCCTGGTTCTCGGAGAAGAACCAGAGAATACAAATCCACGAGCACATTATTTTTTAGTTGATTGTATTTTTCAAAGTCCAAATGTTAAAGCATTTTTTGATGTACGAAATATAGACTTCAATCATCTAACTGCAGAAACAGTTGTTTTATGTAGTCGTGAATTTTCAAAAACTACAATCATTACATTTTTATTGTTGTTTATGGCAGATGAAGGAGAAATTCCTGAGTTTGGAAAACTAAACTATGGACTTTACGTATCAGATTCAATGCGAAATGGTGTAAAAAAAATGATGCTTAGATTACGTGGTATCTACAATGAAAGTATTTATCTTCAGTCGAAATTCGAAGAAGTACAAATTACACAAGAAGAAGCTGTATTTGTCAGGCATCCAAGATCAAAACGAGAAGTTGCTTTATATCATGATTTTGTAAATACACAAAAAAAAGACAGAACACAAGTCCCTGGACGAATGAAGCGAACATTTAAAGTCGATGGACTTGGTGCAGCAACATCATCAAGGGGAGCATCAAACGTCCTTGTAAGACCTCAGTTTGTATTCATAGATGATGTTGTTCCAAATGAAGTAGATGCATCGTCAGATACGATCCTTGAATCAATAGAAAGTACAATTGAATCGGATATCCGTGGTGGACTTTCGGGTTCTGGATATTTTATTGTTGCTATTGGTACACCATTTAATAAAATGGATCCAATATATAGAAGAGTTGAAGAAGGACTAATGTTGCCAATTGTATTTCCAAGAGCCAGACTTATGCCAACAGACAACATTAAAGAAACAGAATTTGAATCAGTATGGGCAGACAGACATACATATAAAAACTGTAGAAGAGAATGGAAAAATGCAAAAAAAGCAGAAGATAACGGAAACAGCTATAAGATGCGAAAACTTCAACAAGAACATTATCTTAGAATTGCGAGTGAAGAGGATAGACTTGTTCCAGATTCATTGATACAATGGATTGATACAAGCAACATTACAACTAATGCACATCTTTATAATTGGTATGGAACAAGTGATTATACGACAACCGGGACAAAAGGAAGTGATTTATCAGGAATGATACTTTGGGCAGTTGGATCTGGTGGTGATTTTTTCATTATTGATATTGTTGGACGAAAAATGGAAATTGAAGAACAATACAATGAAACATTTAATATGATAGAACCAGTTCTCAACCAAGCCAGATGGGTTGAACATGGAGTCGAACTTGATGGTGGACAAGGAGGACATATTTATTCACTTAAAAAGAAAATGGCAGAACGTAATGCATTTTTTAGTTTTGCAAAACAAAAAGGTGCTTCAGCAGGAAAACAAGGAATCGTTTCCAGACTTGTTGGTGGTGATAAACACTGGAGATTTAGACAAATGCTTCCGTTGTTTCAAAATCATAAGATCTGGTTCTCTGAACATTTACGTGATGCTCCTGGAATGATTGAATTACTTGATGAAATAAAATACACAACATATGCAACAATAAATAGTAAATATGATGACATGATAGATACACTAAGTATGATCAATGCCATAGATGTTGTTTTTCCAATAAAAGATCTAAGTCATTATTCACAAAATAAAAAAGTTGGCATGAAAACTAGTGGAATAAATGCAAAAATATGGGGTCAAAAAAATTTAGAAAACCCATTAAAAACAGCATATGATAGCTATAATGGATAATATAAACAATTAAGATAGATGATTGTATAATATATGAAATTATTAAAGGAATATTGTAATGACATATGGTAATTTAAAAAATCTTGTACGAGCATTACTCATTGGTGATAATACACTCACAAAAAACAATGATGAAATATTAGTTTTGCTTGAATATGCATTTGATAAGACAGCCAATGAAACTGATGCTTTAAAATTATTCATAACAGATGTTCCTGAAAATCAAATTTTACGACAGGGACCGGGAAGACAATTTGTGCGAAAACCAGCACTTCCTATCGCAGATGATGAAGAACTCGATATAGATAATGAATTATGTTTTGTTGTAGCAAGATTTATAGCAAGTTTTGTAAGTAGAGAAAAGGTTGCAGTCCATGTAGCTGAAGCACAAAATTTAATTAGATTTTATAATGCAAAAGTTACTACATACTTTGAAACGCTTGAACAGTATGGTGAGCTTGAAGAATATCAAGAATTTGATCAATTTGCTAAAACATTATATCCATAGAAAGGACATATTATGGAAAATCCATATTCGGCAAAAACACCACAAGGAAATAAACCTCTCATTGGCAATGACTTTAGATTAATATCCGGAAACAGAAATAAAGCTGATAAAGCAATATGTAAAGCACAAGAAGTATATAAAAAAGGATTATGTCACGATAATCAAACTCAACCTCCTGTAGATCCATAATTTATTTTTGGTAACATGACAAAATATATAATATGATACAATACAAGATAATACTTAAATAGGAAAAAATATGAATAAGGATTTAATTTATGGCAACAGGGAAAAAATTGATCTTGCTATGGCTAAATCAAAATTCGTATTCAATAAAAAAGATAATCGAAAAATATTAACCGGAATTACTGTTGAAATAGATGAAGAAGAATCTAAAAATATACTTCTTGATCAAGATAAAGAAATTATTACGCTTCACTATATAAAATATGAAGAAGAACAAAAGAATTGGTCATATGATTGGTCTGTAGAGTCTGGTTCTGTAGAAATAATATCATCTTTTGAATATCCATATATTTATGTCAAATCATATTCTTCTCAATCAGAAATCTTTACCTTATCATGTGATATTAACGCGGACAATATAGCAATGGGTTCAACATCAGCATCGTTTGAACATGAACGAATAGTTGTAGAACCAGTGGTTATTGATACTGTTGTGGAATCAAATGTTCTCTCATGTATATATAATGCTCCAAATCAACAAACTTGTGAAGCAAGTAGTCAATATGCATTATCATTAGTAACAGGACAAAATGTTAAATATAATTGGTCAGTCGTTGGTACAAATGCATATATTGATGGTTTAGATGAACAATCAACAGTTACGATTAAAACAAATAGTAGATCAAATAATGATATCTTTACATTAAGATGTCACATATCTGATGGAACATCTTTAGATTATTTTGAACAAGAATATTCACATTCAAGATCAATGAGGCAACATATAAGTATTCAGGATTTAGTATTGATAGAAAAAATATCATGTTTTTATCTTGAAGATGAACCAGGTTGTACCGCAACAGCCAGATATCGTGTTGACTATACAGGAAGTGATCTTCCAACAAGTATTAAATGGTATATTGAATCAGAAAACAATGATGTTGAATTTACTACTGCAAGAGATATAAATATAGTAGAAATAGAAAATCTTGGAAAAGATTTAAAAACTAATTATAAAATAAAAGTTAAAATAACAGATGGTCAAACAACATTGTTTGCAGAAATAGTTGATTTTTTTGAAAAAAAAGAAATATCTGTTATTGCAATAGAATATATATATCAAACACAAGAAGGTTCATGTGATATAACTACTCCAGGTGGAACTTGTGAATCAAATAGTGTTTATCGAGCTAAAATCATATCTGAAGAACCGGTGCACTATCAATGGTCAATTATTGGTAATGCAGAAATAATTGGATCAACAACAGATGAATTTGTAAACATACAAAGTAATTCAAACAAAACAGAAAATTTTACAGTTGGACTAGTTGTTACAGATGACTATACACAATCACACAGTGCAACAGCAAACTTTAGACATAAGCGTACAAATGTCGTCAATATCATTTCATTAACTGAAATAACCTCCGGTTCTTGTAATTTTGAAACAAATCATGAATGTATAGCTACAAGTACCTATATTATTAATGCAGAATATGTTAATAAATACAAATGGATTATTCAAGGCAATGCAATCATTACTGCTGGACACGGAACTCATGCAATTGAAGTTCAAAGTGATGGTATAGAAGATGAAACATTTACTGTTACATGCACTTGTACGGGAGAATCTGATACAGACAGCATAAGTGAAGTATTTACTCACGATAGAATAGAGATTGTTGTTTCACCTATTGTAATTTCATCAATTGATGAAAACATTACTGGTTCTTGTATTTACCCTTATGAGGATGTTTGTATTGCAAATAGTACACATAAGGTCATACATACTGGTGGAGCAAGTTCGTATGTATGGACAATTGCTGGTGATGCAAGTATATTATCAGGACAAGAAACAGATGAAGTTATTGTTCAGTCATCAGGAGTAGCAGATACAAATTTCACTCTTGACGTTGATGTATCTAACTCACAATATAATGATTCTGGATCTGCAAACTTTACTCACACAAGAACAGAACAAATTTATCCTCAAATAGTTATAAATTCATTGACCGAAACAGTATCCGGTTCCTGTATTTATCCAGAAGATGGAACATGTATAGCAAAAAGTACCTATGTTATTGATGCTACCGGATATGATACATTATTATGGGAAATTACTGGTGATATTGCGATTGAAAGTGGTCAAGGTACGACAAGCATTATCGTTGCATCAACTGGTTCTTTGAATACAGCATTTAATATTAAATGTACAGCATCAAATGACAAATACACCGAAAATATATCAGAAGACTTTATCCACACCAGAGAAGAAGAAATTCTTGAAGTATTTGAAAAGCATGTAACATATGATGAAAATAATATAGCAGAGGAGTTTAGATAATGCTAAATAATGTAGAGAGTAGTAGTGGAGCCTTAGTAGCTACAGGTACAGACGAATATGCTGTGAGTGAATCTAAAACAGTAGCGGTACCAAATGATTTGATTGACGGATTAGTCTCTCATTATTTGCTGAATAATAACTCAGATGATGCTTACGGTGTTAATGATGGTATTAATACTGATATGAGCTACAATAGCACTGAGGCATCTTTTAATGGCTCCAGTTCTGTTATAAATCCAGAACACCAGTTCTTGGTTGCAGGTGGTAGTTTTACTGTTTCACTATGGGTAAATATATCAAGTTATCGTGTAGCACGCCTAGTAACACAGTATCTCTCAGGTACGGCAGGAAGAGGATTTATCAGACTAGATGTTGATGGTAAAGTTCATACATGGTTTTCAGGTGATTCTGCATTGACAGGTATTAATCCAATTCCATTAAATGAGATGGTACATATTGTTGTTACTCTTGAGCCTAATAGTGTAAAGTTTTACATTAATAGTATGCTAGATAGCACACATATTGAAAATTATAGTTATGCTAATATTGGTACGCTTATTGGTAAGGGCTGGGGAAATTCTGATGAAATACTCGATGGAGATATGTCAAATCTAAGATTTTATGACGGTGTAAAAGACCAATTGTTTATAAATGAGTTGTATGCAGAAGGTTATTATTTACCTGATGATTACTATCCGTTTGGTGTTGATAGCTCAACTGGAGCATTAGTGTGTATTGATACAGATGGATATGCTGTAAGTGAACCATACGATGAAGTTGGATGTATATTAAGATATGAATTTGAAAATAGTGTGACTGATGTTGTGAATAGTAATGATGGGACAGCAAATGGAAGCATAGTTTATGAGGATGGTAAGTTTGGCAAATCTGTTAGGATGAACAGTAGTCTAAATACATATGTAACTGTTCCAAATGTAAGTAATATATCATCTATATCAATATTCTTTTCATTAAATAATACTGCTATGCACCAATATATTATTGGCAACAATAAGGTAGATGGTACAGGAACTCTTGTTTCATGGGCAGGAGATAGTCTTAGATATTATATTAGAACTTCTGAATATCTAGATGTAGGTTTTGATATGTTATCTCCTAATATAGTTTATCACGTTGTTATTACTTATGATGGAACTAATTATAGGTCTTATTTTGATGGAGTACTTACGAATACTGTTGCTAGCAGTAGTGCTATTAATATGCCTGATATGTTTCTTGGTAGACATACAAGTACCGCAGAGAGATGTTTGCTTGGAACTATTGATGGATATTCTTTATTTGATTATGTTTTATCTGAAGAGGAAATTATCAAAATTAGAGATTATGAAAAGCTAAGTACACCTATCTCTATAGTTGCCATCAAAGACATTGTTGGTAAATTTGAATTTGCAAATATTAATGAACCTACAAGCGGTGCTAATAGTGATAT
>JAGLCW010000114.1 GCA_023146045.1 Caldisericia bacterium | reverse complement strand
TGTTGTATCTCAAAACGCTTTCAGAACTTTACATGTTTCAGTTTTAAAAAAATTGACTTTTCTACTACAATTGTTACTTTTCCAGTGCATTTTTATGTATATACTAGTATATAGATATTATATTAATTACGGTTTTACGTTTGTTATTATTGTTATGCTTTTATCAGGAGGATATTATGAGTGAGTTTGTACGCCCTAGTGTCAAAACGGCTATTCCTGGAGAAAAATCTCGTTTGATTGTGGAAAAAGACGATAATTACATGATAACAGCTACAAAAGTTTTTCCTATTGCAATAAAAAAAGGCAAAGGAATTGTTCTTGAAGATGAGGATGGTAATGTTTTTTACGACTTTACATCTGGAGTAGGCGTATGCAACACCGGACACTGCCACCCAAAAGTTGTCAAAGCAATTAAAGATCAAGCTGAAAAACTAATTCATTTTGCTGGAACAGATTACTATTATGAACCTCAAGCAGTGCTTATGGAAAGATTGGCAAAACTTGCTCCAGGTCCTAACAAAAAAAGAGTCTTTTTTACAAATTCTGGAACAGAGTCTGTTGAAGCTGCAATTAAGCTTGCACGGTATAAAACTAAACGACCACAATTCCTTGCTTTCACTGGTGCTTTTCATGGTAGGACTATGGGTTCTCTTTCTTTAACTTCCTCTAGAGCGGTACACAAAGAAGGTTTTCAACCAACTATGCCTGGAGTAGAGCATGTCCCATATGCATATTGTTACAGATGTCCATACAACCTAGAATACCCAACTTGCAACATGGAATGTGTTAAATATATAGAAGAAACAGTAATGAAAAAACTTCTTTCTCCAAATGATGTTGCAGCATTTTTCTGCGAACCAATTCAAGGAGAAGGTGGCTATATTGTTCCACCAAAAGAATTCTTACCAATGATAAAGAAGTTATGCGAAAAATACGGCATACTTTACGTTAGTGATGAAGTTCAAGCAGGATTTGGTCGAACCGGTAAATTCTTTGCATGTGAAAATTTTGACGTAGTACCAGACATTATCACATGTGCCAAAGGCATGGGGTCTGGTATGCCAATTGGTTGCATAATCATAGACGAAAAATTAAATTACCCTCATAAAGGTTGTCATTCTAACACGTTTGGCGGGAATCCTGTTTGTTGCGAAGCTGGAAATGCAACTCTGGACGTAATAGAAGAAGAAAACCTTTTAGAAAATGCTAAAAATATTGGTGATTTCATGCATGAGGGTCTAAAGGATATACAAAAACGTCATCCACTTGTTGGTGATGTTAGAGGAATTGGTCTAATGCAAGCTATAGAAATTGTAAAAGATCCAAAAACAAAAGAAATTGATCCACAAAGTAGAGACCAGATATGCGAAGAAATGCTAAAATTGGGACTGGTAACTTTAGACTGCGGAGTAAGTTCTATTCGTTTTATTCCGCCACTAGTAATTACAAAGAAAGAAATGGAAGTGGGTCTAGAGATTATCGAAAAGGCAGTTGCAAAAGTTGAAAAGAATTAAATTTTACAAACTACAACAAGATGCTATTCTTCCAAAGTATGCTCATGAAGAAGATGCAGGCATGGATATGTATTCAATAGAAGATGTCACCCTTAAACCTGGAGAATGGAAGAAAGTTGGTTGTGGTATACAAGTAGAAATCCCAGTAGGATATTTTGGAGCTTTGGCTCCCCGATCTGGCCTAGCTCTTAAAAAGGGTGTTACTCTTTTAAACAGCTGGGGAGTCATAGACAGTGGTTATAGAGGAGAAGTTTGCGCAATTGTAATCAATGAAAGCAAAGTAGAAGTTCATCTTCAAAAGCTTACAAGAATTGCACAATTGATCATTCTTCCATTTGAAAAAGCTATTCCAACTGAGTCAAAAGAACCTTTATCGATATCAGATAGAGGTAATGGCGGCTTTGGTTCTACTGGAATATAATTGTCAGGAGGATATTGTGAGAAATTTTAAATGGTGTTGCACTTATGTTGTTGTCCTTAGTTTATTCATTAGTATTTTTTCATCTGCTATCCCTACACATGCAGCTGAAAGTAAAATTGATTTAGAATATTACGAACAAGTAATGAATTCTTCTGAAAAACAGATTGTTATCATTAAACTTAAAGACGAAGCTGTAGTTTCTTTTTCAGAAAAAAATCAAACCGCATTACGGTTAAAATCTAGTAGCATAAACAATCAAGCAAAACTAATACTTGATCCATATCGTGCTGCTGAGTTAAAAGAAAAACAGCTATCTGTTTTTGACTCAATTTCTACTTTAATTCCTACTACATTATTACACACATACCAAAACGTATACAACGGCATGGCAATAGAAATATCAGGATACAACCTAAGATATTTGTTAGATATTCCTGAAGTCATAGGAATCTATCCAGCTATGGAAGAATACTATGCAACTCGAATCATTGGGAATAAAACAGTCAACGCATTTGAATCCTGGAAACTGAAAGGAAAATCATTCAATAACCTTTCTGGTAAAGGTACAAAAGTTGGTATCATTGACTCTGGTATTGATTACGAACACAATGATTTCACTCCAAAGGGAGTTGGACCAGATTCAAGAGTAAAAGCTGGTTATGATTTTGTTGACGGTACAAACGATTGTATGGATTCTGGATATGGTGGAAATATGCCACCACACGGCACACACGTTGCTGGAATAACATCAGGAAGAAACCCTGATTGGGCAGAAAAAACTGGTGTTGCTCCAGAAAGTGACCTTTATGTTTACAAAGTCTTTTCAAAAAAGGGTGGTGGAGCGAATCCTGCCAACATTATAGCTGCAGCTGATCAGTCAGTTAAAGACGGTTGCGATGTAATAAACCTTTCTTTAGGCCATAGTGGAGCTTCTGAATCTGTTTCAGTAGGGAATCCTTACTATGATGCTTTAGCCAATGCAGACAAAGCTGGAACCATGGTAGTTGCAGCAGCTGGTAATTCGGGTACACGTCACAAAAAGAATCCATGGACAATTGACACTCCTGGTGTGTTTAGTTTCTCTCTTCAGGTTTCTGCATCCGACGACAGGTTACATCAGGTATTTTCATTTAAACCAGATAACAAAGATCCAATTGTCGTAAATGCAAACGTACCACTTTTTTGCCCTCCATTTGAGGAAGATATTTCAAACGTCGAATTGATTGACTGCGGATATGGAACATCTGAAGATTTTCCAAGCAAAGTTAAGGGAAATATTGCTTTTATTTCTAGAGGTCCAAAAGACAATGGGACTACATTCCAAAGTAAAGATCTAAACGCAAAAGAAGCTGGAGCTATTGGCTGTATAATTTACAACTACGATGCAGACGTCTTGAATGGCTTACTTGTAAACACAAGAGATGGTGAGCTTCCTGAGGATTATGAATTCATCCCTTGTGCATTTGTTTCTGGAAACACCGCCAACGCAATTAAAGCTAATTTAGATGGAAACTACACTCTTAGTTTCCCAGTTAACTCAAATCTTAGCTTTTCAGATTTTTCATCAACTGGACCTTGTTTTTCAGCTGATGATAATATATTAAAACCAGAAATTTGTGCCCCAGGCAAACAAATTAATTCTGCAGTTTTAGATAACAAATATGAAAATTGGGATGGCACTTCAATGGCAACTCCATTTGTTGCTGGATGCGTAGCCCTTATCCGTGAAGCTCATCCTCAATGGTCAACCAAACGTATGAAAAGAATAATAATGGCTTCTTCTAGAATATTGAAAAACAATGTTAATGGACAATTTACTTCATACTTCCTACAAGGAGCAGGAGAAATTGATGTAAACAATGCAATTACAAGTCCAATTGATATTTCTCCATCATACGTGATGCGAAATATTGAACAATTTGGTGATCCTGTAACTTTCACAATTCAAAATGTAATTGATAAAGATGTTACAGTCTCACTCTCTTCAGAGCTTTTTGAAAGTGTTATTACACAAATTGAAGATGGACATTTTGATCCAATTGCAAAACCTGCAACAATTGATCTGTCCCAAAAAGAAATAACTATAAGAGCTGGAGCCAAAAAAACTTTCACTGCAACTTTTACATTGAAAGATGATGCTTTTATAAATTCCAAATATGAAGGAGCAATATGGGTCAATATAAAAGACGCTAAATCATTGTTATCCTCATCTGAACAGCATCATTTACCAGTAATTCTTTGGAAGGATTCTCTAACAAAAATTAAAAAAAGTGTATCTGACTTCTATTTTAGTCAAGACATTTTAGACCTAAAAGCAAATGAAGAGGGATACATGCATTTCAACTTAAATGCAGGAAGTATACTTGAAATTGATACTGGATCACCTCAAGACACTATTAACTTCAACAACATTGCTACACTTATTACTATTCATGCTTATGATAATACTGGCATTGATTGGGGTATTGTAAAATCATTTGAAAATCTTCCTCTCGGAGAATACTATTTCAAATGGGACGGGAAAAGTCTTGAAGGAAACGAATTTTTACCAAATGGAAACTTCAATCTTGGTGCTAAAATTAAAGGTATGATGTGGGATGGTTCTAGAAATGAAGTATTTGAAACAATTGTTTCAGACACAGATCTAAAAATTGAAGGATCATCTATTCCTCAACCACCATCTTTTATCATAACTGGTCCTAAGAAAATTAATATTGGTGAAAAATTTGTCATCAATATTGGCTTTAGGGAACCACTAAACATTGAGGAATTCTCGGTTGAGTTGAAATTTTCTAGGTCTAAGATTACTCCATTAAATATGTACTTTGGTGATTTTGTGGATCAGGAGAATTTAAAATCGAAAGATTGCGAATTTGAAAAAGGAACATTCTATATCAACGGAACGAGGAATCCAGATTGGAATGGCAACGGTAACGCCATTATTGCCCAACTTGAATTTAAAGCAAAAAGATCTGTTGATGAATTAGAAATAAAAATAATTGACTACACGTTTAAAGATATCGACGACAATGATCGTAAAACAATATTCCTTCTTCCAGATGTTACAATCGAAAAAGAAGGAGCAACATTAGGCGATTTCAATGATGATGGACATATTAATGATTTAGATTTTGAAATTTTAGTAGAGCATTATGGTTTAAACTGGAAAGATGAAAAGTGGATTCCAGATTTTGACCTTAATTCAGACTACTACATCAACATTGATGATTTAAAAATATTCTCTCGTTTTTATACACCTGGTACCTAGGGAGGGCACATGAAGAAATTTATTTCAGTAATTGCTGTTTTTTTTCTTTTTATTAGTATTTTCAGTATTCTACCAACATTAACTTTAGCAGAAGAAAAAGATCCATTATCTATTGAAAAGATTATTGGTTTAACCAGTGAAATTGGAACATTCCGTGTTGCTGCACAAGATGGTTCTTATTTCAGCCCAATGTACCAATTAGGTATTTGTGTTGGGGATGATGGGAAAATTTTCGTTGTAGACAGTGGTGAGTCACAAATAGAAGTATTTGGCAACGATTTAGTCCCAATACTTCATTTTGGAGGAATAGGAAAAGAAGACGGTAAATTTATGTATTTAACTTCCGTCAACCTTTGCTCTAAAGGAAACCTTTACCTTACAGATTCTTTTATTGGTAAGGTTTCTGTAATGACTCAAGATGGTAAATTTATAAAGAGTTTCGACGAAGAGATGGTAACCCCTACTGACGTCGCTTTTCTTCCTGATGGCAGCATTTTAGTAACAGACGTGTCTTCGGGTGTTTTAAAATACGATGCTGAAGGGAAATATATTGGACCTTTCTCAAATTACACTGGTCTAAAACCTTCTCCTGACGATATGTATGGGCCTTCTCAAATTGAAATTACTAAAGAAGGTATAGTATACATTTCCGCTAGTTCCATTTCTGGTATCTGCAAAATGGCTGCTTTCGATAAAGATGGTAATCATCTCATTGATTGCATTGAACCTGGTACTAATGATGAAAATATCGGTGGTTTACTAACTGGCTTGTCAATTGAAAACAACATCCTTGTTGTATCACAATTAAATGGTCAAAAATCCTCAGTCAAGAAATTTGAGATTCCAACTAATCCAAAAGATCTTCTTGAATTTCTTGAAATTGTCGCATCTCCACCATCCGGAAGAACAATTGAAAAAGACAACATCATGCTTCCTTCTGGAGCATGTATAAAAGACGAAAAAACTTTTGTTCTTGATGGCCTTCTTAGCACCATAATGGTCTTTAACAAAAATAATGACTTCATGGATTCACATGTTAGTACAACAGATGGTACTCCAATTTATTCCAGTGGTATGCTTTATACAAAAGATACACCAAAAGGCATTCTCTCAAATCCTCAAGGTGTAAGAGTAGATCAAGATGGAAATATATATGTTGGTAATAGTAACTACTATAATGTTGTAGTATTTGATTCTGAGGGTGAAGATATTGAACATTTGGGACACGCTGCTAAAAATAGAGATCCAGATCCAGGAGAATTCTTCTCTCCTACAGATGTATGTCTAGATGAAGATGGCTTTATCTATGTTTCTGACACACGGTCAGGACTCATCCACGTATTCGATCCGGATCACGAACCATGGACAATTATTGACGAAGGTTTCAGTTATCCACAAGGACTTTGTGTAAATAGTGAAGGGTACTTGCTTGTAGTTAACTCAAAAAGTGCCTCTTTGTCTGTTATTGACACCACAGAGATCCTTGATGAATATGCTGAAGAAGTAGATAACTATCCTATAGATGGTACATGGCCAGTAGGAGTATCTTGTGATGCAGATGACAATATGTTTATCGCATTAACAGGTAGTGACAAAGTTGTTAGCATGGATCCAGACGGTGATGTTATCACTGAATGGGGAGAATCTGGTTCAGAACCAGGGCAAATGAATGGTCCACAAGGCACTTGTGTTGATGGTGAAGGAAATGTATACGTTGCTGAAACTAATGGTGGACGTATTCAAAAATTCACTCCAGAAGGTGATTTAATTTGGACCTCCGAAATGCAGTGGCCAGGATTAACATTTATTACAATGGACTATGATGGTAAACTGTATGTAACCGATTGTCTTCACAGCACTGTTGTTGTTTTGAATGACTCTACAGCAGTTCCTCCAGACAACGGTAAAGTTAAAGAATCTGAAACAGTTTTCACATTAGAAGCTTCAGAAGAAATTAAAGCTGGTTCTGAATTTACAGTAAATATCAATGCTGAAAAAATCGAAGATATTAGTAAAATTGAGTTTGGTTTCACAATTCCTTTTGAACATATAACATTTGACTCTGTTACTGGTGGTAAATTACTAGGTCCTGGAAAAATATCTGATACAGATGTTATGGATGAGACAATTATCTTTGACTTAATGTGTAAAAATGGTATTTCTGGCACAGGAACGGTTGCCGTTATGAAATTCCACGCCAAAGAAACTGGAGACGTTGAAATTCTATTTGATAGAATCAAAATGTTCAATCTAAAAAATAAAGAAGTAACAATTAAAGATTCAAAATCCTTGAAATTCACAATTTTAAAAGGCGATACTGAACCTCCAATCATTAAAATTGAAGACATTCCTGAAGTGATTTATGAAGACAATTACACTATTAAAGGTAGCACAGAACTAGATGCAAAAGTAACCATAAATGATAAAGAAGTAGCACTAGATAAAAAAGGTAACTTTTCATATGACGTAAAATTAAAACTTGGTGAAAACATTTTTACAGTCAAAGCTACCGATCTATCTGAAAATGTTGCTGAAACAAAAATTACTATAAATAGAGAAAAAAGAACAGTATTGAAATTCGTCATTGGAAGAAAGACTTACATTCTGAACGACGAACCAGAGCTATTAGACGCTGCACCTTTTGTACATGAAGGTAGAACAGTGTTACCTATTAGACCTGTTGTCGAAGCCATTGATGGAGATATTGGTTGGGACAGTAAAACACGTAAAGTAACAATTAAAAAAGACGATATAACGATCGAGCTTTGGATAGACAATCCTAAAGCAAAGATTAATGGAAAAGACGCTACAATTGATGATAACCCAAGCGTTAAACCAATGATTGTTGCTGGTCGTACATTCCTCCCACTTAGATTTGTAGCTGAAAGTCTTGGATTTGCAGTTGGTTGGGACGGAACAACTCAAACAATCACTCTAACTTACCCAAAGCCATAGATTTTTCTTGATATACTTGTAGAAATAAAAAAGCCCGGTCGTGTGACCGGGCTTTTTTATTTAATAAAATTTAGGTAGAAGATATCTTTGAATTCTTTAGAAGCTTTATCAATTACTTTAAGGTAGACATATGATTTTTAAGACAAAACAACATACTGTGTTACATTTTTTTAGCACAAAAGAAAAAATTAACTTTTTTAAGCTTTTCTCAATTCTATTCATTTCTTTCTGTCTTTTTTCTAGTTTATTATCTTACAAGAATCACATAATTCAGGCTTCTTTAGATTTTGTTGAAAGTTCGAGTTCTTTTATACATTCATCTAGTAAAACCCACTCTGCGTTTTGGATTTCTCAATTGCATGATTACAAGGGAAGTGGATTTTCGGAATCCGACATAGATGTAGAAACTTTAAAACAATCTGAGTTACCATATCGGTCATCTAATCCGATGCTAATCCATAACGAAAACATTTATTTCATAGATGTTGTTTCACATTCTTTGATTTGTCTTTCAGAAAAAGATCATTCAGTAATTTTCAAAGTAAAGTTACCTGATAGTAAGTTTGAAAATGCTTTTTGTTCAATAATCTCAGAATCCGAACAGATTTTTGTTGCAGAAACTTTCAAAGGTTCTTGGGAAACAGAAGACTTTGGATTAAACGAATCCTTTTACACTAACGTGTACTCATTCAGTTGCTCAAACGGCAGTATGATAGACAAAAAACAAATCAAAGGATACTTCAATAGTATTGTATGCTCAGAAAATTCTGTTTTCGTAAAAACACTACTAATTCGATCAGATAAAGACCATCCATACATATGCACTGAATGCTTACTAACAAAACTAACTGCTAATTTTCCACTTTCAAAGTGTTGGCAAAAAGAACTAAAAGGAGGTGAAGGAAGTTTTCCAAATCCACCAGCCATTAGTCCTCCACCACTATCTCATGATGGTAGATTTCTTTCAGTTACAGGTGGTACATTTTCTAGCACGCCTGAGTTATATAAGTCAAAAGTAGTAGAACAATTTGCTCCTTGCTATATACACTTTTTAAATGAAAAAACTGGTGAAGTAATAAAATCTATCGAATCTAAAGATTGTTACACTGCCGCACCTTGCACAATAGAAGGTAAAAATGTTTTTTTTGCTCGTACGGAAGTAAACAGCAATATGACAAAGATAAGTTCATATAAAGTTGATATGATGCTCAATAAAAACAGCGTAAAAGAAAGGTGGACAAACATTTCATCAAGGCTCCCAGTAGGATGGGGAAGTGCACCATATATTCATGAAGACTTCCTAGTTCTCCTTAATCGTTCTGGAGGGATAAACGGCATTAACAAGGACAATGGCGAATGGGTTTGGAATCAAATAGTAGGTTCAAGTTCTAATTCATTTGGAACAGATGCAACACCATATGCGCTAACAAAATCAAATGTATTCACCTCTGGAATAAATTCAACAGGACAATTGCAGTTAAAAATTATTAACATTAACACTGGTAAAATTGAAAAAGAGTACTTTTCCAATGAAATTTTTAACAACAATCCAAGATATTTAACAATAAGCAATAATTCCATATACATAACCTTTCTAGGTGATAATAGAATTATCTGCCATAAATCGCCACCAAAGCCACCCAAGATACAAATCAATCCCTCTGAGTTTTCAGAAAATCTGTTTACTGGTGATTGTTTATTTAGAAATTTTTCAGTTTTTAATATTGGTGAATCTGAATTAGAAGGCTCGATAACAACAAAAACTCCTTGGCTTAGAATAGCTAAAACAAGTTTTTCTAAAGTATTACACAATGAATATTTTGAGATACCATTTTTTATAGACTCAAGTTATTTTCAAAAAGAGATTGACATCATCCATAAAATTGGAAATATTAACATCACTTCTAATGGTGGTAATTTTGTTCTACCAGTAAATATTCAGTATATTCCTCCTCCCCATTTAATTGTAACCCCTACTAATATCACTGAAACAATTGTTGTGGGTTACATTATGAAAAAAATACTCACTTTGAATGTGACTGGTGATGTTGGTATGAAAGGAAAGGTTTTATCCAAGAAACCTTGGATTAAGATTCTTGAAGAAAATTTCAATGATCACACAAGAATTATTCAGATTGAACTAGATGCAACAAATCTTAAGGCTGGCATTTACAAATCAGAGTTGGTTTTTAGAACAGATTGTAAAACAAATCAAGTTGTAACTATTCCTGTTATTATTCAATGTGCAACAAAAATAGTCTTTTCAATTGGTTCAAACATAATGCTAATCAATTCAAAAAAAGAATTTCTCGATAGTGCTCCATTCATTCTTGAACAACGATCATACCTTCCAATTAGAAAACTAGTTGAAAATATTCCAATTGTTGATCATTTAAATGAAACATCTATCAATTGGTATCCAGATGAGGATAAAATTGTAATACATTCAGAAAATATCTCAATTGTTCTTTTTATCAACAATCCCAAAGCAATTGTTAACGATAAAGTTGTATTGATAGACGAAAACAACAAATTAGTTGTACCATTAATAGAAAACGGAAGAACTTTTTTACCTTTAAGATTTATTGCAGAAAACATTGGTTTTGACGTAAGTTGGAACAGCAATACACAAACTGTAACATTATTATATACACCAACATTACCCTAAGTCGTCTATTGTAGTTAAACACCAGGGACGTCTTTGTGTAAAGTGTTACTTACATGTAGCTATATATTTGTCTAGTTCTGTTGAACATTTTCGATATTTACTTCAATAGTTTCTTAATTTCAGCTTTTGTTGGTACAGATCCAGAACATATTACTTTTCCGTCAATAACTAACCCTGGCATATTAATAACTCCGTAAGCCATTATTTGTTTTAGTTCTGTAATTTTAGTAACAGATGCATCTATCCCAAGAGCTTTAATTTCTTCACATACAGTGTCATATAATTTAACACATTTAGGACACCCAACACCTAAAACTTCAATTATCTTCATATCGTAACTCCTTTAAAAATTACGTTGAATACAAATTCTACATCGGCTTAAAGTGCTAACTGTTTCACGTGCAGAAAAAGTTACCATATCTCTAACTTGTTCATACTAGCAACTCTACTATCTTCTTAGTTCGCACATCTAATTTAGTATTTACTAAGCATCCTATGTCTTATTGGTCTTTTAGGAATCATTTATTGCAGCTAGTACATACTCTTCGGAAAGTGATTGACAAAGCTTTTGCACAGAAGTGATTTCGTTTACCCTGTAGGCGTTAGCTCCTGCAAATGCAAAGCCTTTTTCCAATAATCCCATTTTAGCATTTGTTAAAGCTATGTTTATGCAGTAAGCAACTTGCCTAAAGTCACAACCGTGTAAACATTTCCACCCACATTTTACTGGTTTTCGTTTCCCCAATTTTACATTTCTTAAAAATGAATTATTTATTGCCCTTCCTGGCATTCCAACAGGACTATCTATTATCACAATGTCTTCCTTTTTGCACGCTATATATGTATCCTTAAAGCTTTTGTCTGCATCACACTCTTCGGTTGCCACAAATCTTGTTCCCATCTGAACACCATTTGCCCCAAGCTTTATCATATCGTAAATATCGCTACCGGAAAAAATTCCTCCAGCTACAATTACTGGAATGTCTTTGTTATATTTTTCTTCAAACCATTTCTTTGTTATCAAAACTTCTTTAAGGATATTTTTAAGATTGTTACTGGGAGAATTGATTTGATCTTTTTTAAACCCAAGGTGTCCTCCAGCCATTGGACCTTCTATTACAATAGCATCTGGAATTATATTGTAATGTCTATCCCAGTATGTAAAGATAATTCTTGCAGCTTTCTCAGAAGAAACGATTGGAACTATTTTAGGAATATGCTTCATGAAATTATAGTTCAACATTAATTTTGGTAAATGCAAAGGTAATCCAGCACCAATAAAGATAAAATCAATCATTTCTTCAATTGCAGTAGATACAAGTTGATTAAAATCAGATAGTGCTGCCATAATGTTAACGCCTATCAAGCCATCCGTTTTTTCTCTAGTCAGTCTTATTTCTCTTTTGAGTGCTCTTTGGTTAGCTTCCATATAGTTCATTCTGAAATCTGGTTCTAGCATACCGATTCCAGCAGCTCCAATTACACCAATCCCTCCCTGATTTGCTACTGCAGAAGCAAGTCTTGAGAGAGAAACTCCAACACTCATTCCTCCTTGAATAACAGGCATTTTTGCAACAAATTCACCAATTCTTAACTTTGGCATTTTTTCAAACATTCAAAACCCTCATTGTCTTTCTAGTAAATTAAACGTATAAATTAGAGAATGAGCAGCTATAATGCCAGCAAGTTTTTTTACACTAATAATGCCAATAACTGCTACATTGCGCATTCTTATATAGTGTAAAGTTGTAAATCTTCTTAATTTAATAGTAGTTCCTATCTATCTACAAGAGGTATTTCTGGAGTTAACTGAAATTCGACACCGTTAGTGCTTTCAATTCGATAAGTTTTTCTTTGAATATTACTATTTTGTTTTAAAATGGTTCTAGTAAATTGTGATCCCCCTAGGATGTTATATGAAGATTCTACAGAACTCATAGATGTTCTTTTCCCTACAGTAAAAATACTTAAAACCACAATTGCTGTAACAGCAACCGTTAGATAAATTTGAAAGTAATAATCTTTTGGGTTAAATGTATCTAGAAAATTCTTTTTTTCTATAGAATCATTTCCGTTTGTAATATTCTGCGAATTTTCAAAATTTGATGTTTCGTTTTTTTGCTTTCTATCATCGCGCATTACACTTTCCATATTCACCATCGTTTCAATGTTTAACCCGTCTCTTAACAAACAATTTCACATAAAATAAAAAAATCTTTAAATTAAAATAACATACATAGAAATTGTATCTATAGTTTCATTCAGTGCAATCTTTATTATAAGTTTTTCTCGTAATTACGTGTTTTTATTATTTACCTAAATTCACAGAATTATATTTAAAAAAAACAAATATTGTGTAAAATGATTGTAGGTTATCCAAAAATGATGAGGTAGAAAATGATTAATAAAGGTATTTTTCGTCAATATGATATTCGTGGAATAGTCGAAACAGATCTTCAAGATGAAAATCTTTCTGCTCTTGCCAAAGGGTTCGCTATATATTTTTTGAAAAAAGGTGAACGAGTAATACTCTTGGGATATGATAATCGCATTTCATCAGAGCACATTCGCGATATCTTATTTACCACATTTCAATCTTTTGGATTAAAAGTAATTGATATCGGTTGTGTAATTACTCCTATGTTTTATTTTGCTGCCAGAACCAAAAATTACACGGCTGGAGTAATGATAACTGCTAGTCATAATTCTGGGGAATACAATGGGTTTAAGGTTTATCACAAAGACAGCACGATATATGGTGATGAAATTCTAGATATTTACAAAATAATTGAAGATAAATCTTACTTGGGCTTTCATCAACCAGAATTGGAATCAAAAGCTGAAGCAGAAAAACTAGATATTCTTCCTGATTATGAAAAATATATTTTAGAAAAAGTACAGATAGGCACAAAACCTCTAAAGATTGGCCTAGACTGCGGCAACGGGACAGCATCCTTGTTTGCAACAAAGATTCTAGAAAGCTTTGGAGTTGAAGTGTTCCCAATTTATTGCACATCAGATCCAACATTCCCGAATCACTTTCCAGATCCTGTGAATCTGGAAAACTGCAAAGACTTATCTGAATTAGTTATTAGAGAAAAACTCGATTGTGGTATTGGTTTTGATGGTGACGGAGATAGAGTTGGGCTAATAGACAATAAGGGTAATCCAGTTTGGGGTGACATGATTATGGTCCTCCTAACAAGAGAGATACTCAAGAAAAACCCAAATGCTACAGTTATTTGCGAAGTAAAATGTTCCCAGCTTTTAGTTGATGACATAATAAAGAATGGTGGAAACCCAATAGTTTACAAAACTGGGCACTCTTTGATCAAAGCAAAAATGAAAGAAACTGGAGCAATATGTGCTGGAGAGATGTCAGGGCATATTTTTCTCAAAGATGAATATTTTGGATTTGATGACGCCATATATGCAGCACTAAGAATCCTTAGGATACTTTCAAACACACAAAAGAATCTGTCGTCACTATTGTCAAATCTAGAAAAAACATATGTAACTCCCGAAATTAGAGTAAAAGTTACTGAAGAAACCAAATTTCAGCTTGTAGAAAACGCCAAAAAATATCTTGGAGCAAAATATGAAGCACTGACAATTGACGGAGTGAGAGCTATAATAAAAGATGGTTGGGGATTAATTAGAGCATCAAATACTGGACCAGTTCTCGTTATGAGAGCTGAAGCAAAAACTCAAGAAAATCTTGACTTTATAAAAAAAGAACTTGAAAATGCACTAAAATAGTTTCCTACTGCTTTCAGGACGTAATGATTTTACTACTTCTTAGAAAGGATTGTTTAAATGAAAAATAAAATTTCTACTCTTAAAAAGTCTGAGAAATCTAACTATTCTGTCGTTAGGTGGGCTATTCTTATAGTCGTATTGATTTTTATAACTTTGATTGCCTTTTTCCATCAGAACCCAGAAATACTCTGGAAAACCCCGTCAGGTTGTATGCTTTGTCCATTTGGAGGTGTTGAAAGTTTTCTAAGTTGGATATCAACAGGATATTTTATAAAACGTACTGCCTTGTCTAGCTTGATTCTTTTAGCTGGAGTTTTGATTACAACAATTCTATTTGGAAGAGTTTTCTGCGGACAAATGTGCCCTCTTGGGACTCTTCAGGAAATATTTGGTAGACTAGGAAGAAAACATCTGAAAAGTAAAAAAAGGACTCTTCCAGGGTCATTAGACAAGTCTTTCAGATGGCTTAAATATATTGTTATGGTCGTCTTCATTTTTTTCACATGGAGTACATCTACATTATTTTTCAGATGGATTGATCCATGGGTTGCATATAGCCATATTTTCACCACTGAAATATTTTCAGTATTTTTAGCTGGCTTCTTGGTTTTGTTAATTTCTTTGATTGGTTCTTTCTTCTGGGAAAAATTTTTCTGTAAATATTTATGTCCTCTTGGAGCATTTCTTTCCTTGTTGGCTCCAGTGAGTATCTTCAAAATTCACAGAGAAAAAACATCTTGTACGTCATGTAATGTTTGCAACCAGGTTTGCCCTGTTAACATTGACATTGCAAATTCAGATGTTGTTACTGATAAAGAATGTATAAGTTGTTATAAATGCGTAGACAAATGTCCAGAAAATAACGCACTAACAATAAGGAGCAAGTCAAAACTGAATGTAACCCCATTATTAACAATAATAGTTACATATGCCTTGATCGTTGGGTTAATTGTTGCTACTTCCATAACTGGCCAATTCAGCTGGTCTTCTGGTGGCGGAAAAGGTCTTAACAATCAGCCAAATAATGATACTCACACAAACTGTGAAGACGAACATGAAACAGACAATTCAATTGACATTAAAGACAATCAACAAAGAATCAATATGGATATGACACTTAGAGAAATATCGAATCAATCCAATATTCCATTAGAAACACTTGCAAACAAATTTAACATTAGTGAATCAAACTTTGACATAAAAATAAATCAGGTAGAAGATAAATCAGGAAACATGAATGATATTAGGACTTTTATAGATAATTATTAAACATCGATACCAATGAGCAAAAGTAGGTTATATTTTTGCTCATTGTATTCACATTAGGTCGCTCAATAGAGCTTCAAAGAGCGATCTAGTGTGAGGTGTTAGATGGAGCATGTAATTTTTTGTCTTTTACTAGAATATAGAAATTCCTCTTCTCACTTTCGATATATACAGAAAAAAAGTCTTTAATGATATACTCACTAGAAAAGTAATTTAAAAACAATTCTCTTGTTTTCATTCTCCAATTTAAAGCATCAGATGGATGATTGTATTCAATATCAAGATATTCAAGAGGAATTTCAACACGAATACGTTCAAAATCTAGATCAGAATAACTTTTGGTAATTGTCCTATATTCTCCATTAAATGCAGTTTCTGTGGCACATGGATAGTTTAAAATTTCATTTGTTGCAGTTGGTATTCTTTCTTTGAATGTTCTTTCTTCGACTGTTTTTGATTCAAGATCCCACACTAATTCAACACGATCCCCTGGAATAACTGTAGCCTTTTTATCCTCTTCAAAATCTTTAGGTTTCAATATGTCATACTTGTCAGAAATATAGTTTGAAACTGTTCCGCCTAATTTTCTAATATTGATATTTGCATTAACTCCCATTAGTGGGTCGTAAGTCCATATTATATAGCGTATCCCTTTTTCTTTTGTGGAAAAATATTGATGCCTTTTTAATTTAAATCCAAGCGTTTTTCTTTGATAGTTTTCTAAAAACCCCATAGAATCTGCAAATAGATAGTTCCCGTATTTTTTTGAAAAACACGGGAAAGAAAAATTAAATCCTACTAATTTTTCTTCATCAAAACATCCCAATACTAGTCCACCTCTATTGTTGATGATCTCCATAAAGTATGCAGGTATAATGCCAACCGAACTTAAATTTGTAACTTGTTTTTGAATGTTGACACAGGATGTGTAATCTTTTTTTTGTGATATTTTCTTTATTCGGATGTTTGATGTCTCATTTATATTTTCCATAGTACATTATAAATGCTTAAAAAGTCTGAGGCAATTTAATTGCCACAAACAAAGAAGTTTAACACTTATATATCTTAAATAAACCTTAAGTACAATTTCAACTTTATTAAGGCAACTCATCTAGAACTGACCACTGTATATAACTCGACGTAGTTTCATATTACATAAGCAGTCACTATGGTCAGAACCAGATGGTTAATTTCTGATATTTATTTCTCTAGGACATCTAACTCTGTTATTATGTTTATTTTTTTCCCGTTTCTATCAATCATCAATTCAATTTCATCACCGGGATTTTTTGATCTTATATATGTTATTAATTCCTGAGGAGAGTAAAATTTCTTTCCGTCTATCCCGTAAATAACGTCGTTCTTTTCTACACCAGCATCTCTAGCGTTACCAGCAGGAACTTCCATTACAACTACACCTTTATCTGTTTTTAGTTTTAAGCTGTAAGCAATGTCTGTAGAATTCTCTGTAATTATAACACCTAAAGAAGCCCAACCAACATTACCGAATCTTTTTAAATCGTTAATCACTTTTTTGACTGTATTTGAATTAATTGCAAATCCTAGTCCTTGACCTTGAGCATCAATCAGGAAGTTTACTCCAACAACTTTACCCTCCATATTCACAAGTGGTCCACCACTATTTCCAGGGTTAATTGCTGCATCTGTTTGAACGATCCCAACCATTGGAATATTTGCTTTTGGTTGCGCTTGTTGCTGATTCGGAATACCAAAAGGCATTCCATCAAAAGGTGTTCCTTCAAAAGGATTACTTTGACTACTTTTTTCTGGAATAACAATTTCTCTTTGAACAGCCGAAACTACACCGCTTGTAACAGTGTATTCATATCCAAAAGGGTTACCAACAGCGATAACGGATTCTCCAACTCTAACATTTTCTGAATTTTCAAATTTTAGATACTGCAAATTTTTTTCATCAATTTTAATCAGAGCAATGTCTGAAACATTGTCTGTTCCAATAAGTTGTGCCTCATATTCTTCGCCGTTTTTGAATGACACTAACAGCTGATCTGCCTTTTCCACAACATGGTTATTTGTGACAATGTATCCATCTTCTGAAACAACAAACCCAGATCCTGAACCTGCAGTAACATAACCCCTATTGCTTAACTGCAAAATTTTGATTTTTACAACAGATTGACTTACAGACGCTGCAACCGTTACAATTGGATCTCTAGATAAAACTATGCTATTCCCACTATTCTCTTCAGTACTATTAATAGTTGATGAACCATCAGGCTGTGAATAGTTAACTACTCTAATTGGACTATCTGGTAGAATTGATGGATTTCCAGCTATCCAGTAAATTGAGAAAAAGCTACCAATCATTCCTCCAATAATAAAAAGAATAACTGCAAAAACTATACTCCCTACTTTGCTTTTCCGTTCCTGTTTCCTTGGTTGTTTTGGTTCAAAACTCATATTTTCTTGTTCAAACATTATTGCCTCCTATGCCTCTATATGGCAATCGCAAAATAATCAATTCGTTCAAACTATATATTCCCTAATTTAAAAAAAGTTACATTACGTTTGTAACACAGTTTTTCTTCAACATTTTTACTATAATTTTTAAGTTTTTTGAAAAATATGACGTAAAAGTTACAGATTTTGAAAAGTACTATCCTAATGCATACAAGATTTCGCTATAATGAAGTTATGAATGTATTTTGGAAAAAACTATGTGATGAGTCTTCCGTCAAAGATGTACCATATCTGATTGAAAAGCAAATTCATGGTGATAGACAATCTAAAGAATTAGCTAACAAATCTGTTGGAATTATCTTGAATTTAAATGAAAAACCTTCCATACAAACAGTAAATCTCGTATTGCTGATTCTGGAATCTCTTAAGAAACAGCTTCCAGATACTAACTTGTTTGTGTTATCTGATATGTTTTTCAATGACCTTGAAATGTCACTAAAGTCTCAAATTGAAGACGTTCGTTTTCTCCAAATGGAACATTTTGTTAAGTTAAAAAAACATAGGGGACCTCTAAAGATTGATTTTTTTGGTACCGCAAAGAAAACCCAGTTCTTAAGTATTCAGTATATTGCAAAAAGTATTTTTAATGCAGATTTTATTATCCCTATAACATTACTTAATCAAGATGCTACTTTTCAAATGCATGGTTCGCTAGCTTCTTTTTTCTGGATGAATCCAACTTACACAAGGAATGAAATTCTTGTACAAGAAAACAATTTGCAAAGATGTACAAGCTTAATAGAGAGTATTGAAAAAATATTTCCAAAAATTCATTGTGTAATTAACATATCTACGGCTAAACCAGATCCATTCATTGTCCTTAGTCAAAATGCAGTTTCGGCAGATGCTGTCAGTTCGATTCTTTGTGGTATCCATCCTTCGAAAAATAAACTTGTTTTTTTATCTGACAAAAAAAACTTAGGTATTTCTGTAATAAATCGCTTAAATATTTTCGGAGAAAAAATAAAAACACCAATTCAAAATTACGAATTATTTAATGAAAGTTTCAAAATGGGTATTAGTCAAGATAAATGTGACCTATGTGCCGATTGTACAACCTTTTGTCCATTAAAAGCAATTTACATTGAAAATAATCATTTGCTTTGGGACAACCTAAAATGCAATTATTGTGGTTACTGTATTTCAATTTGTCCAAAAATAGCTCTTTTCAAAAGGAGGAAGTAATGTCAAATCAAATTCTTGTTATTAACCCAGGATCAACATCGACGAAAATATCTATCTACAAGAATAACGAAGAACTTCTGTACGAGGAAATATCCCATCCAACAACAGAGTTAAACAAATTTAAAACAGTTTTTGATCAAAAAGAATTCAGAAAAAGTGAAATTTTAAAAGCTTTATCAGAGCATAATTTTTCAACCGTTCAACTTCATGCAGTCGTAGGTAGAGGTGGAATGCTTGGTCCTATTTCAGCAGGTACTTACAGGGTAAATGAAAAAATGTTACTTGCTGTACAAGCAGTTCAATTTGGCCAACATGCTTCAAATCTTGGATGCGTTTTAGCATATGAAATTGCTGAAAATAATAATATTCCATCTTTTGTTGTAGACCCAGTTTCAGTAGACGAATTTGAAAATGAATCATATATGACTGGTATTCAAGATCTATTCCACAAATCTCTGGATCACCCACTAAATTGTCGCGCAACAATGAGGCATTTTTGTCAAGAGCATAACTATAAGTTTGAAACTACATCTTGCATAGTAGTTCATTTAGGTGGTGGAGTTTCTGTTTCTTGCATAAAAAAAGGACGAATAATTGACGTCAATAATGCCATGGAATCTGGTCCATTTTCAGCCAATAGGGCTGGAACTCTTCCAGCTATTGATATTGTGAACATGTGCTATTCTGGAGAGTACAATAAAAAATCTATGTACAAAAAACTTATCAAACAATCTGGTTTAGTTTCCTATTTGGGAACAAATGATTTGCGCGATGTGTTAAAAATGATGGACGAAGGCAACGAAAAAGCAAAACTCATTTTCAAGGCCTTAGCATATCAGATTTCAAAAGAGATTGGTGGAATGACTGCTGCTATGGCTGCTAAACCTGATGCGATACTACTAACTGGTGGAATGGCACATAATGATCATATTTCAAACCTTATAAAAGAACGTGTATCTTTTATTGCTCCAGTTTATAGATACCCAGGTAGCGATGAAATGAAAGCGCTTTCCGAAGGAGCACACAGGGTTTTAAATCAAGAGGAAAAAGCAAAAGAATATTTAATGTAAATTAAAAACTTAGGAGGTTTTTATGATTCATAATTTTCAGGAAGCAAAAGCC
Source organism: Caldisericia bacterium (assembly GCA_023146045.1). Lineage (GTDB taxonomy): Bacteria > Caldisericota > Caldisericia > UBA6126 > UBA6126 > JAGLCW01. Next base: position 14,971 of record JAGLCW010000114.1, on the reverse strand, counting down.
AAAGCACAGCAGAATATGCCTCAACGTGTAGCTGTTGTTGCAGCTGCTGACCATGCAGTATTAGATGCTGTTTTCACAGCAAAAAAACATGGTATTATTGATCCAATATTAATTGATAACCATTCTTTATTGAAAGAACTTTGTAAAGATAGATACCCACTTGAAGAAGTTGAAGTAATATCTGTAGATGGAAAAATTCCGCAATGCAAGAAAGGTTTGGAGTTAATTCATAAAGATGCAGCAAACATTCTCATGAAAGGACAAATTCCAACACACATTATTTTCCGCCAGATTTTAAATAAAGAATACGGAATAAGAAAAGGAAAAGTTCTTTCTCACGTTGGAGTAATAAAAAGCCCTGTTTATCACAAAATGATATTAATGACAGACGGTGGTATTTGCATTGCTCCATCACTAGAAGAAAAAATAGAAATATTGAAAAACTCTCTTGAGGTAGCAAATGGACTAGGAATTGAATGCGCAAAGGTTGCTGCAATTTCAGCTGTTGAAACTGTTTCAATAAAAATGCAATCTAGTGTTGATGCAGCAATTCTGGCTACAATGAGCCGGAGAGGTCAAATTCCAGGTTGCATAATTGAAGGACCATTGGCACTAGACAATGCAGTATCTGCTAAAGCTGCTGAGCATAAGGGAATTAAATCTGAAATATGCGGTGACGTAGATATTACTCTAATGCCAAATATTGAATCTGGCAACATTTTCTACAAAGCACTTGTTTACTTGGGCGGCGGGAAAACTGAATCTGCTGGCGTAACTGTTGGTGCGAAAGTACCAATAGTAGTACCCTCAAGAGCCGATACACCAGAAAACAAATACAATGCAATTCTTATAGCGACACTCATGAGCGCTGTTAAGGATATAAAAAATTAGTACATCGATAAGCAATTTACATTTCAATTTTTTCAAAAGAAGGAGTTAGTTATGGCAGATTCGTTGATTCTAGTTATTAATCCTGGTTCAACTTCAACAAAAATTGCAATTTTTCGGAATTCTGAAAAGTTAATGCAGGAAAATTTAGTTCACTCTGCAGAAGAATTGAAAGATTTCAAACAATTGTTTGATCAATTGGAATTCCGTAAAGAAAAAATAATAGAGTCTATTGCAAATAAAGGCTTTGACCTTAATGATATAACCGCTGTTGCATCTAGAGGTGGAGTGTTAAGGCCATTAACATCTGGGGTATATCCATTTGATGAAGAAATGTTAGAAGACCTTCGCGAAGGTAGATATATGCTACACGCATCTAATCTTGGAGCAGTAATTGGTAGTGAAATTTGTGAAAAGTATAATATTCCAGGGTTCATCGCTGATCCAGTTACTGTAGATGAACTTGAAGACGTTGCTAGAATTTCTGGACTCGAAGGCGTTACGAGAAAATCTATCTGGCATGCTTTGAATCAAAAACATATTGCAAGAAAAGCATCCAAAAAAATTGGTAAAACATATGAAGAAACAAATTTAATTGTTGTGCATATGGGTGGTGGTATTTCTGTTGGGGCACACCATAATGGTAAATGCATAGACGTAAACAATGCCTTAAATGGAGATGGTCCTTTTAGTTCAGAACGGGCTGGAACACTACCGAGTTTAGCTTTGGTTGATTTATGCTTTTCAGGCGAGTACACACATGCAGAAATGAAAAAACTACTAGCAGGCAGAGGTGGTATGGTTTCTCATCTTGGAACAAACAATGCAAAAGATGTAGAGGATAGATCAGAAGCAGGTGAAGCAGAACCGAAAAAAATTATGAATGCTCTTATCTATCAGCTTGCAAAAGAGATTGGAAGACTCAGTGCGGTTTTGAAAGGTAAAGTTGATGCTATCGTTTTCACTGGCGGTATGGCTTATTCCCCCATCATAGTTAAACAACTTAAAGATCACCTAAATTTCATTGGAGCAGAATATATTGTATATCCAGGCGAAGATGAAATGGAAGCTCTAGCATTAAATATTTATAGTGTGCAGATTGGAAAAATGGAAACAAAACAATATGGAAAAAACAAATAGGAAAAAGAAAATATGGGTTTTTATTGGCAATATGGGATCAGGTAAAAGCGAGATATCTATAAATTTTACGTACCAGCGTCAGAAAAGTAACCCAGACGAAAAAATAAAATTGATCGATATGGACATAGTAAAACCATATATTCGAATAAGAGACAAAGAAGAAGAAATTTCCAAACTTGGTGTTGATCTTCTCTTGCCAGATAAGGCAGTTCGAGATATGGATATGCCAATAGTTCCATCACATATAAATGACCACATAAGAAACGATTCATTCAATTTAGTTATGGATGTTGGAGGAGAAGAAGCTGGAAGCACAACAATTGCACAGTTTAACAGTATGCTTAATAATGCAGAACTTGAAGTTTTTCTTGTAATAAACACAAAGCGTCCTTTTTCAAATACTCCTGAGTTAATTGTAAAAACATTAAAATCTTTAGAACATTACTCTAGACTTAAAGTAACAGGGTTAATTAGCAACACACATTTGCGTTTTGATACCTCGCAAGAAGAAATTCTTGAAGGCTTAGAAAAACTAGAAGTTGCATCCAAAATTGTAAACATTCCAATTAAAATAGTTGCAGTTTGGCATAAAATGTTAACTAAAGAATTAGAAGAAAGAATTAAATATCCGATTATTCCACTAAGGTTATTCCTTACCTTCCCATGGGAAGAAAGTAAACCAGAAGGTATTTAGCATAAAATTTGTAAACGATCAAAAAACTGTTAACATGTAACTCAATTAATGTGCCCGTAGCTTAACGGATAAAGCATCTGCCTCCGGAGCTGAAGACTGGAGGTTCGAATCCTCTCGGGCACGCTTTGAAACATTCTTTTTAAACAAAAGGTATTTCTGATGAAAAAAAGAAAGCTCAGGCTGACACCATTTTTTATTTTTATATTTTTGGTATCTTTTCTTCTTATTGGTGGTAAATATTTCACCTTTGTGCCTCTCATACGCTACTCAAACAACAATAATTCTTCAGAAACTTTGTGCAAGTATATTAAAGAGAACAGCACATTTGGTTTTATTATGAATAGCTCTGTGCAAGAAATACCATTTCAAAGGTTGCTTGGTGATGGGTATGTATCTCCAATAGTTAATCAAAATAGGTTCTTCTCGTTGAATATCAATACAATTGAGCATATTGAAACTAATTATTTATCAATAAACAATTTTTTATATACATGCGACTCAATTGGTACTCTGATTAACATACCTGGAGTTTCAGGTTCGCTTACAACAAAAGACATAGAATGCTTATATGTTATACACATAAAAATTGCAGACAATTCTACTGAAAACTTTCTTAATACTTATAGGCATAAAGTAAGACCGTTTGTAAACTATTTGTTTCATTCAACCAGTGAGCTAGGCCCTCAGATAGTTTCAATAACTTATAGCAAAAAAGATGGTCTTTCTTTTGAAAAACATGCATATAATAACAAAATATTAACTTGCCATTTTGGTTGGGATCCTAACTATACTTCGATGGATTTTAAACTACAAGAAACTGAAAAGTACTTGATAGCGCACCCTAACAAAGGAACTTATTCTATAGTCGACCTTAGGTTTCATAGTCAATCAATTTGCTCAAATCCACCGCCACCGCCAAAAGAAGAACTTCTAGTAAATGATTCACAAGTTAATCCTGATAAAAATGATAAAAAGGCTGATTCACCTGTGGATAAAATAATTACAGAAGAACAATAAAAAGCTTAATACTTAAAATAAAATAACTTTATAACAATATTTTTAAAATAAATGTACTTTACTTCTAGAAACTTAAGTTAATTCTACGTTTACTGTCATAATAAGCATTTTACCATGTTATAAATACAAAATATAACTATCTGTCTTTTTTTTCTATATACACAATAGAGAAATATTTTCAATATCAATAACGCTTTTTTTGTAATATTTTTAGGTCTATGTGTATATTATAATCTTTTTGTTACCATATTTTTAAAAATAGTTCAACTTTATGCTCTATAAAGTGAACAAAAAACTTGATTTTTATTCTGCCTTTTTTATCATTTAAGGAGCAGTCCATATTAATGAACTATACTATAGAATTATAGATCAGAGTAATATTGAATATATGTTTACTTTTTTAGCGGAAGGGGGCGTTTCATGACCGATAAATCAAGTGTAAATTCATGGAAGCGATATCCAACAGTATCTGTTGTAGGCATTGGTGGCGGTGGTACAAATGCTGTAAATCGAATGGTTGATTACGGTATTGAAAGAATAAAGTTTATAGCAGTCAATACTGATGTACAGGCATTAGATCAGTCAGTTGCCCCAACAAAACTTCAAATTGGTGCAAGAACAACTGATGGTTTAGGTGCTGGAGCAAATCCTGAGTTAGGTGAAAAATCAGCTCAAGAAAACGAAGAAGATATAAGAAAACTATTCGAAGGTTCAGATATGGTTATTCTAACGTCTGGTATGGGTGGTGGAACAGGTACTGGTGCTTCTCCTGTTTTTGCTAGAATTGCTCAAGACATGGGAATACTAACAGTTGCCATTGTTACAAAACCTTTCGACTTTGAAGGAAAAAGGCGTACAGAATATGCAAGTGATGGGATAGATAAACTTGCAAAACGTGTTGATGCTCTAGTTACAATAGAAAACCAAAACCTTCTTACTCTTGAACGCCGTTCTGCCCCAATGCATGAATCTTTCGCACTTGTAGACGATGTCCTTAGGCAATGCGTCCAGGGCATATCTGAGTTACTCTATGAAGCTGGTTTCGTGAATGTTGATTTCAAAGATCTTCAAAAAGTACTAAAGAATTCTGGTAGAGCATATTTTGGGATTGGTCATGGTAAGGGTGAAAATCGCGCTTTAGACGCAGCTCAAAATGCTATCAACAGCAAAATGATAGACAAAAGCGTTATTGAGTCGGCTCAATCAATATTAATAAATACTCGTGGGTCGATGAAATTTTCCATGGAAGAAGCAATGAAAAGCGTTAATGCAATAACTTCAATAGCTAAGAAAAATGGTTCAGAACCAGAAGTTATTTGGGGTGGTGGAAATTACCGCAATATTAAAGATGACGAGGTATACATTACAGTTATTGCAACAGGAGTTCCAAAAGAAAAAGTATCCAGTCCAGGAAATTCTAGCTCTGAACAAAAAAAAACTTCATCAGATTTTAAAGAAGAGGTGCCAATAAACTCCGACAAATACCATGATGATGGATTAGATATTCCAGATTTTTTAAAATCTCAAATGGGATAAAATGAGCTAATTTGCAACAATCCAATGCTGTATCATTTTACGCGTCTTGTTTTCTCTTTTTATTAAACTTTACAAAGTAGGAGCATTTAGAAAATATGACTAACAAAAAACCAGATACAATATCATCGATCTTTATAATTTTTTGTTTCCTTGTGGCGATTATTATCATTGTGCAGGTAGTCAGAACAATTTCTTTTTCTCCAAAAACAGATACATTTTCTTTGGACATTATGCGTATAGAGGTAACGACTCCTGGCAATGGATATAACAGCAAAACAGAATTCCAATATTTCTCTCCAATACGTGGAACAGTTAAACGCCTAAAGAATGCTGGCTCAGTAGTTAGAGTTGGTTCGCCAATGCTCTCTATAGATTCAGATGAAACAAAAACAGAACTTTCTTCACAACATATTGGTATATTAAGCTATATAAGAGACGGTCTAGAATCAACATACACTGTAGAAAATGCTCTTAATGGAACATTGTCAGTTAACGAAATTTTAGATCCAGCAACGTCTTTTGAAAGAGTAGAAGACGGAAAAAAAGTAAACGAAGGTGACTTTGTTTGTAAAGTTGTAGGTAATGATTTAATCTCATATGTTCTTGTTGTGGAGCCAAAATTTCTGAATAAGCTTGTTGAAAACAGTAGCGCAACATTTAGCTTAACCTACCCTACAAGTATGTCTATTAGCGGAACAGTAAATAGCATAACACATATTGACGAAAATAATGCAATAGTAGTTTTTTCAACTCCATACTACATCGATGTTCTTCTTAATACACGTAAGATTGAAGGATATTTTTCATACGGTTTTCATAATGCTTCTTTAATGCCAATGGATGCTATCAAAGAAGTTAGCCCAGGCAATTATGCTCTTTACTACATTCCAGCAAATGGAGATATCCCAGTTTTCACATCTGTTGATGTTATTGGAATACAACCTGGTACAAATTATTATATAGTTTCGTCTTTTGTAAAAGAAAAAAAAGTAAACGTTGAAAATTTTCTAGGAGTTCAGATATGCAACAGCTGGGAATCTATTGAAAAAGAGATCATGGAAAATGATCAATAAAGAAGCTATTTCGAACAATTTAAAAATTGTTCATGAAAACATCAGCAATGTGGCTACCAAATCACATAGGGTGCAAGATGAGATAAAGCTAATGTGTGTTTCTAAAAAAGCTACAATGCAAAACATTATCGATGCAATAGATTGCGGAGAAAAGCTTTTTGGTGAAAACTACACACAAAATGCAATTCCAAAAATTCAAGCAATTTCTCAACTAACTGAACTAAAATACTCCAATCACAAAAATGACACATTGGAAAATTCAAATGATATTTACAGCTTAGACTACTTAAATAGACATTTCGAATTTTCTTTTATTGGACATCTTCAAAAAAACAAAGTGACTAAAGTACTTGAGCATTTTTCTAGAATCGATTCAGTAGATTCCGTATCGCTTGCTTCAACAATATCTTCTCACTATGAAAAAATATCTTCGTCTAAAGCCCACATTTTAACAATAAAACCATACCCAATTCTTTTGGAAGTAAAAACATCCAAAGATGAATCAAAATTTGGTATATTACCAGAAGTTCTACCATTTCTTATAGAATCAATACAAGAATTTGAGAACATACAAATTGAAGGTTTCATGACTATGGCAACAAATACACAAGATGAAAAAGAAATTCGCAGATGCTTTTCTCTACTAAAAAGCACTCAAGAAAAAATGGTATCAAAATTTCAGACTACCTTTCCTGTTTTATCGATGGGGATGAGTAACGACTATGAGTACGCAATAAAGGAAGGCTCTACTTTGCTTCGCATAGGTAGTGCAATTTTTGGAGGTTAATATGAGTAAACTTGGTGATTTTTTAAAAAATTTAATATACATACCCGATGAAGAAGATGATGACACAGATGTTGTTTCCCAACAAGAAAACGAACCTGAAGTACCAAAATTAGAACATAAGTCTGCAAAGCATACTTATAACTCCTCTCAACAGTTATCTAACTCACGCAAAAAACACAAACCAACATATAGCAACAATGAATCTCTTCAGATAGACTGCATTAACATACCAAAAGACGAAGCTGATGCAGTTAATTTGGCAAAAACGACAATAGACAAACTTCAGGGTGGTCATCCAGTAATAGCATCAGCTTCTGAAATAATAAGAGATGGTAAATATTATCATATGCTCTTTGGTGCATGTTATGCATTAGACTGCAAAATTGAAAAAATTACCCCATATAGCTTTTTATTTCTCCCAAGAAGCTTTAATGTCAATAACATTAACAAAAAAGAACTTGCTAGTTATTTGCCTAAGAGTTCTTTTTTAGATGACGCTAATTTCTAAACCTTATGTAGATAATTTGTTTTAAACATAAAAAAAAGTACAGCTTAAAACTATTTTAAGCTGTACTTTTTTTATTTAATCGAAACTAAAACTTATCTCAATATCTTATTTCAACCAGTAATTAGGTGCTTCTCTAACGATTTGAATGTCATGTGGGTGGGATTCGCGAATCCCAGCAGCTGTAATAGTCATAAATTTGGAATCATTCTGAAGGTCATGAATAGTTGCAGCACCCAAATAACCCATTCCAGCTCTTAGTCCACCCAACATTTGATACACAAAATCTTGTAGTTTTCCTTTATATGGTATTCTTCCAACAATTCCTTCTGGAACAAGTTTCGTTGTATCCATTTCATCTTGAAAATACCTAGATCCTCCGCCTTGTTTCATTGCTTCCAAAGAACCCATACCTCGATATTCTTTATACTGTCTTCCTTCAAGATATATTAAATCTCCAGGACTTTCTTCTAAACCTGCTAGTAGATTACCCAACATAACCGTGGAAGCTCCAGCAGCTAATGCTTTTGTTATATCTCCCGTAAAGCGAATTCCACCATCTGCTATAACTGGCACGTCGTATTTTTTTGCTGCTCTTGCACAATTCATTACTGCTGATATCTGTGGAACACCAACTCCAGCAATAACTCTTGTAGTGCATATTGAGCCTGGACCAATTCCTACTTTTATTGCTGAAGCTCCAGCTTGAATCAATTCTACTGTAGCCTCGGCAGTAGCAACATTGCCAGCAATTATTTCTAATTTTGGATATTTGCTTCTTACGGATTTAACTAAATCTATTATTCCTATATGATGACCGTGCGCTGAATCAATAACTAACACGTCAATCTCTGCATCTACCAACATATCTATCCTATCGATTACATCTACTGAAGTAGAAACTGCAGCACCAACTCTTAAGCGACCTTTTTCGTCTTTACAAGAGTTAGGGTATTTAGTAATTTTATCGATATCTTTTATTGTGAATAATCCTTTTAGCTTGAAATCTTTATCTACTATTAGGAGTTTTTCCACCTTATATTTAGCTAAAATATTTTTAGCTTCTTCCATGGATGTACCAGTTAAAGCCGTGATAAGATTCTCTTTAGTCATTACCTCTTCAATTGATTGAGAATAATCTGTAACAAATCTAATATCTCTGTTTGTTATTATTCCAATCAATGTATTAGTCTCATCAGTGATTGGTACCCCAGATATTTTGTATTTTTTCATTATATCTAGAGCATCTCTAACAGAGTTGTGTTTTTTTGTGGTGACTGGATCGCTAATTAAACCACTTTCAGAACGCTTCACTCTATCAACTTCATCAGCTTGTTTTTCTGCAGAAATATTTTTATGGATAATGCCAATCCCACCTTGACGTGCTAGAGCTATGGCTAATCTTGAGTCTGTAACTCTATCCATGGCAGCGCTAACAACAGGAATATTAACTTTGATGTTTTTTGTAATTCTTGAACTCAAATCAACATTCTTTGGTAGTACTTCTGAATGTGCTGGAACAAGCAATAAGTCATCAAATGTATATCCAATACCTATAATTTTATCACAGATTGGTTCTTTCATAAGCGCCTCCAGTATTTTCGTATATATTGTAATTGCATTTGATATATTCGCAATATTTTTTCTGGGAATTATCAAAGTCGTTCATTGAAGCTAAGCTTCAATGAACGACTTTATGTAAAGTTTAAACAAAACCTAAAAAAAAAGTATAATAGTAAAGCGTTATGAACAGGACAAATATGAAACAAGAGCAAATTAATTGGTTTTTCGATCTTGATAAAACGCTGTACCCATCAAATAATGGGCTTTACCAAGAGGGCAATAGAAGAATAAACGAATTTTTCAAAACCAATCTAAACAAAACGCTGAAAGAAGTTAACAAACTTCGTCTTTATTTCATGCATAAATACGGGACAAGCCTTCTTGGTAGTATTAAAGAGTGCAATTTTGATGCTAAAGAATTTTTGGACTATGTGCATATTTTTCCAAAAGAACCATTTTTAAAAAAAGAACCAGCATTACGGTACTTTTTAAACACTCTGCCTGGTAAAAAATACATTTTTTCAAATGCTCCAAAATCATATATTAATGAAATTTTATATCATTTGGGTATAGATGGTATTTTTTCTCAAATATATGGAATTGAATCTTTCAAATACATCGGTAAACCAAATAAATCTTCTTACGCACAGATATTAAGGTGGACAAATTCTTTGCCAAGTAAGTCAGTATTAATTGACGACATGAAGATTAATTGTTTATCAGCAGAAAAATTTGGACTAAATTCAATTTGGATAGATGAAAACCTAACATATAATAGTTACTACGAAGATATTTTATTCACAACAATTACATCTTTTTTGGAGAATCAGCTATGATTAATATTTTATTGATTTTTGGTGGTATTTCACCTGAACACGAAATTTCTGTGGTTTCAACTCGAACAATTTTATCTCATTTAGATCCAGAAAAATACAACCCGATTTTACTTGGTATATCAAAGACTGGAAAATGGAAATATTTCACAGCCGAAACATTTAGCACTATTAAATCTGTAGAAGAAGATCCAGAAAAAAATGATTCACTTTTAGTCGATGTATCACAACAAAACGGACTCTACATTAATAAGGATTTTATAAAAATAGACTGTGCTTTTCCTATACTACATGGGAAGGGTGGCGAGGATGGTTCTATACAAGGTTTTCTTAAAACATCAGGGATACCATTTGTAGGTTGCGGTGTTGAAAGTTCTTCTATTTGTATGAATAAAATTCTTACAAAAATAGTTCTTGAAAAAAATAATATACCAACTTCACCTTATGAGGTTGTTTCAAAAATAGATTTTGAGTCAGGTAATTTCAATCCAGACAAGCTTATTGAAAAATTTGATCTTCCACTTTTTATTAAAGGACCTCATGGCGGAAGTAGTATAGGTGTAATTAAAGTTAACAGACCGGATCAACTTTACTCAGCAATTTTGGAAGCACTAGAAAATGAATCGGAAGTACTTGTAGAGAAATCAAATGACGGGAGAGAAATTGAGTGTTCAGTTTTGTCAATTGTTGGTAAAAATAAAACAACAAAATCAATTGCATCTCTACCTGGAGAAATTAAACCCACGCGAGAATTCTATGACTACACTGCTAAATACATTGAAGATTCAACAAAACTTATCATTCCAGCAAATCTTTCCAAAAACCAAATTGAAAGAATTCAAAGTGTATCGATTTCCACATACAATGTTCTTAAATGTTTTGGAATGGCTAGAATTGACTGCTTTCTTTCGTCAGATAATGATTCTGATGACAACATTTTAATTAGTGAAGTAAACACAATTCCCGGCTTTACTGCTATATCAATGTATCCATCACTTTGGGAAACATCTGGCATTTCAACAGCAGAGTTAATTGATAATTTAGTGCAGACAGCACTTCTTCGAAAGGATATAGACAAATGAATACAAAATATTTATTCATCGTTGGAGGCGTAATGTCTTCATTAGGAAAAGGTATTCTTACTTCTTCTATTGGTTTAATACTAAAATCAAAAGGGTACAAAGTTAGTATCGTTAAGTTTGATCCATATCTTAACGTTGACGCTGGTCTTCAAAACCCATACCAACATGGTGAAGTTTTTGTTACTTGCGATGGAGCAGAAACAGATCTCGACCTGGGTCATTATGAAAGATATTTGAATCAGGATCTATACAAATCATCAAATGTAACTTCTGGAAGTGTCTATCAAAGACTAATAGAAAAAGAAAGGCGAGGCGAATACCTTGGAGCTACAGTTCAAGTTATTCCTCACTTAATTAATGAAATCCAAAACAGAATACTAGATCATGTAAAAGAGACAAATGCAGATATAGTAATTTCAGAAATTGGTGGAACAATCGGTGACATCGAAGGGTCTCCTTTCTTGGAGGCAATTAGAGAATTCACAAACGATCAGTCTCCTGAAGATACAGCACTTATACACTTAACATACCTACCGCATTTAAGTGCTACTGGGGAACTTAAAACTAAACCTACGCAACATAGTGTTGCAGAATTAAGAAGAGTTGGCGTTAAATCAAATATTATTGCATGCAGATCAGATATTCAAATTGGAGAAGATATCCGAAATAAAATTTCACTTTTCTGCGATGTTAAAAGGGAAAATGTCTTTGCCGTTTTAGATGCAAAAAATATTTACAACGTTCCACAAATGATTCAAAAAGAAGGTTTATGTAACGCATTAGAAGATATTTGGAAATTAGAAGAAAGAGAAGCTAAACTTTCCAATTGGACAGATACAATTAAAAAAATGGATAGTGTAACAAAAGAAGTAACTGTTGGAGTTGTTGGAAAATATGTTGAACTAGGAGACGCATACCTTTCTATGGTTGAGGCATTAAAGCATTCTCAGATTCCAAATAATGTGAAAGTAAATATTAAGTGGTTTCAAAGCGAGGACATTTCTTCGGATAATGTAAAGGAAAAGTTAACGGGATGTCACGGTATTTTAGTTCCTGGAGGATTTGGAACACGAGGAATTGAAGGAATGATAGAAGCATCAAGATTTGCTAGAGAAAATAAAATTCCCTACTTCGGGATTTGTTTAGGAATGCAGATTGCCGTAATAGACTATGCACGTCACGTTCTAAATCTTGAAGATGCAAACTCAACTGAATTTGATTTAAATACACCATATCCTGTAATAGATTTAATGCCAGATCAGGTAAATCTAGATAAAAAGGGTGGTACGATGAGGCTTGGAAATTATAAGTGCAAGTTAAAACCAGATTCCAAAGCAATTGACATGTACAAAACAAACACCATTGAACAAAGACATAGACATAGATACGAGTTTAACAATGCGCTCATGCCATATTTTGAGAATACTCCAATCAAATTCTCTGGATTCAATCCAAAACGTGGCTTAATTGAAATGATTGAACTTACAGATCATCCATTTTTTGTAGCTTGTCAATTTCATCCTGAATTAATATCAAGACCGGTTAAACCAGAACCTATTTTTACAAATTTTGTCAAAGCTGCGAATGATTTTAAAAATTTAAAAAAAGATTGACATACTATGCCTGATAAAAAATTAATTATTCGTGGAGCTAGAGTTCACAATTTAAAGAATATAAACCTTGAAATACCTAGAGACAAGCTTGTTGTTATTACTGGATTGTCTGGATCAGGTAAATCTTCTCTTGCTTTTGATACAATTTACGCGGAAGGTCAACGCAGATATCTTGAATCGCTATCGTCATACATTAGACAATTTTTAGGTGAAATGAAAAAACCTGACGTTGACTACCTTGAAGGACTGTCTCCGACGGTTGCTATAACTCAAAAAACTGGTAGTCGGAATCCTCGTTCAACTGTAGGCACAATGACAGAAATATACGACTATATGAGGCTTCTTTGGGCTCGAATTGGAGTTCCTCACTGTCCAAAGTGTGGCAAAGAAATTCAAAGCCAATCGGTAGATCAAATCATTAATACAATTTTTGGTTTATGGGATAAAAAAAAGATTCAAATACTTGCACCAATTGCCAGAAAAAAAAAGGGTGAATTTAAAAATGAATTCGAAAAACTAAGGAAAAAGGGTTTCGTAAGAGTTCTTGTTGATGGAGTTATGTATGATTTAGATGATGAGATAAAATTGAAAAAAACATACAAACATGATGTTTCAGTAATTGTAGATAGAATAAAGGTTTCAAAAAAAGACAGAAGTAGATTGACTGACTCATTAGAACAGGCAATGGAACTATCAGATCGAATTGTAGACATAATGTATTTAGATGAGAATAATGACAACAAATGGCTTATAAAGACTTTCTCTGAAACATTTGCTTGTCTTGACTGCAATATTTCTCTTCCAGTAATGGAGCCACGGTTGTTCTCGTTTAATAGTCCTTTTGGAGCTTGTCCAAAATGTACAGGTTTAGGGATTATTAAAGAAGTACACCAAGATTTGGTAATACCTGACAAAACAATATCGATTTCTAATGGTGCAATTTTTGTTCCTGGATATCGAAACTCCAACGATAGCTACTTTCAAAGAAAAATGAAAATCTTTTTAAAAAAACACGGCGAATCCATTAATACTCCATTTTGTGATCTAAGTGATGAAATGCAGTCTGCAATTCTATATGGTAAAGGAAGATTTGAAGGAGTAATAAACACAATCCAAAGGCGTCACAAAGATACACCTTTAGAGTCTTCAAAAATTGCTTATGAAAAATTTATGATAACTCACACTTGTTTAGACTGCAATGGAAGCAGATTGAGACCAGAAGCGCTTGCAATTACAGTTGGTGGAAAAGATATTTCAGAAGCTTCAAATTTATCAATTCGAAACTTATATTCCTTCTTTGATAACTTGGAATTTTCACCTTCTAAAGCAATAATCGCATCTCGAATAGTCAAAGAAATAAAAGAACGACTAAATTTTATATTAAATGTTGGACTAGAGTATTTAAGCATATCTAGACCATCTGCAACATTATCAGGCGGAGAAGCTCAAAGATTGCGTCTTGCTTCTCAAGTTGGTTCTGGACTTATGGGGGTCCTTTATATTTTAGATGAGCCTAGTATTGGCTTACACTCTAAAGATAACGAAAAGCTACTTAAAACTCTTATGAAACTTAGAGATACAGGAAATACTGTTATCGTCGTTGAACATGACGAAGAAACAATTAGAAGTGCAGATTATATAGTAGACATGGGTCCTATGGCTGGAGTTCATGGAGGCGAAGTAGTGGTAGCTGGACCAATTGAAACAATTTTAAATTCTAAAGAATCACTTACTGCAAAGTACTTAAACGGTGTAGAATCTATTTCATTGCCAAAGAATAGAAGAGATGGTATTGGATACTCTATCTCATTAAATGGAGTTACAGAACACAACATTAGAAACATTAAAGTTGATTTTCCGCTTGGCAAACTTACTTGTATTACAGGTGTTTCTGGGTCTGGTAAAAGTACATTAATCAATGATGTTCTCTATAAAGCCATAAAAAAAGAATTTGGGAGTAGATCAATTACACCTGGTAAATTCAAATCTATAAAAGGCTTAGAGTACATAAAAAAAGTAATGATGGTTGACCAAAGTCCAATTGGTCGTACGCCAAGATCAAATCCAGCAACTTACGTTGGTCTTTGGACAGAAATTAGAAAAATATTTGCATCTTTACCTGAATCAAAAATGAAGGGTTATGCTCAAGGCAGATTTAGCTTTAACGTTAGGGGTGGTCGCTGCGAAAGTTGTAAGGGAGATGGACTAGTTAAGGTTGAAATGCAATTCCTGCCTGATGT
>JAGLCW010000113.1 GCA_023146045.1 Caldisericia bacterium | reverse complement strand
ATCAATTTCCGATTGTTCTTTTTCTCTAGAGAAATTAAATATGGAAAAAGAAAACTTTGGTTTTATAAATTTTACGCTAAACACTGGCACTATATACAGAAAAATAGATCTAGATGAAGATAAAAACAGAACGGTTCAATCTGAAACTGTAAGAAATTATGCAGATACAGTATATATTGATATTGTTGACTCCATTGGTAATACAATAGATTCAATTTTCTTTGGTGAGAATATCCCAATAGGAAACTATACATATTTTTGGGATGGATTAGATGACTATAAAAGAGAGTTTTTACCAGATGGTGACTATTCATTTGTAGTTTCAATTGCAGCTTACGAAGATATATACAATACAAGCATAGATGAAGATGGAAAAGTCACAAAAATTAAAAAAGGTCGCTTTTTGTCTAGAATTGAAAGTGATAAATGTTCATTTATGCTCATGAATTCTACTCTACCACCTTTTGCCACTGTACTAGTTTGCAATCCTAAAATTGTAGAAGTTAACAAAGATTTTGAGACTGAAATAAAAATTATGAATCCTTACAATGGAATTGTTGATATTACTTTAAAGGTTGATAGTAGACTAGCTTTAAGCTCTTTTATTGAATCCAACATTAGTTCAATTAATGTTCAACCAACTACTAATGAAATCAGAATACAGGCAACAATACCAGATGGAGCCGGAAAGTATATTTCTTTAGGTCAATTATTCTTTAGAGCTAGTGTGCAAAGTCCTAGTATCGAATTCAAACCTGAGTTTTCTGTTGATGGTGTAATTGCTTATCCATACCAAACAAAGAATCCTAAAAGCAGAATATATTCTCCTATCATAACAACTAAGCCATTTTTAATGGGAGACTTTAATGATTCCGGTGAAATTGACGAAGAAGATATTTTACTATTCCAAATTAACTTAGGTAGACATGAGGGTATCGATTCTTGGAACTCACTGTACGACTGCTTCCAAGATGGGATAATTAATGTTAAAGATGAGTTTCTTTTTGCTAAGAGAATGAATTAATGCTTTACTTTTTTTACTGGTCTACTTGCAATAATTTTATCTTCTAAAGAATACTTAAAGTTTATCAAGTCATTAATCTGCTTCTTAGTAATATTTCTATATTCTCCAGGTTTCATTTGTTCTATCTTAATGTTTCCGATTGCGATTCTTTTTAGTGATAGTACTGGGAAACCAGAATATTTAAACATATTACGTATTTGTCTATTTTT
>JAGLCW010000112.1 GCA_023146045.1 Caldisericia bacterium | reverse complement strand
TAAATGGATACCATATAATCGGTGCAATCGATATGGAAATTATATATGAGTGTACTGGTGTGTATGGAATAATAATTTTGTTGTCAGGTTTTTATGCAACTTGGTTTCCGTGGGAAGAAAAAGTCATAGCTTCAATATGGGGTGTAGTTGCAATATTTTGCATTAATCAAGTAAGATTAGTATCAATATTCTATATTACATCAAAATGGCCCAGTATTTTTGAGATCTTACACACATATTTTTGGCAGTTATTCCTAATACTGTTTGTATGCATTATTTATTTTGTTTGGTTTAAAGTAATGAATGAGAAATACACTGGAAATGAAAAAAAACACACTTAGAAGATACTTATTACTTATTCTTGCATTCATAATAGTTTTAGCTGCATTCTACTGTATATGGTATCCAATATCTTACTATTATGCATGGATGAGATTAAAGCTTGCATACGTCATGTTGAATTTGATTGGAATTTACCCAAGGTTTGAAAACATTGGAATAACTTCCCAGCAAGGTGAGTTATTTTCATTTTTACCATATCTTACTTTGATGATCGTGACATATGGAAAAAAGACAGTAGCAAGGTGGAAGGAAATCTCGTTAACCTTCATAGCCATATTAACAATAGAAGTTCTTGGAAGATTTTTTGAAAAGCTTGTAAGTTACCATCCTGAAAACTTCACACTTCAGACAATTAGTATATTTTGTTTAGGTACCGCAAGAGTTGCTATACCTTTCCTTGCATGGTTTCTATCTGTGTACAAAAGTAAAACATTGTTTTTTGAAAATGCTGAACCAGAATAGTTTATTTTTGTATTGTAAGTAGAAAAAATAACTGATCTGTTACCTTCGGAAGGCGGCGATTATGAAAAAACTTGTTAGTTCTCTATGTACTATAGCTCTTATCTTTACGATATTTAATCCAAACATGTTCAAAAGTGTAGATGCTGCATACGGCGTTACCGACGCAGTATTTGCAGCAGTAACGTGGGTTAACATTGGTTACGATAGAGATGGACAACAACTATCTTCTGATAGGAATTTCCCGTGGCAAAGAGGAAGAGAAGATCTTTGGGGTAACAGACAGTACCCGATGCCAAAAACAGGAGCACCCAGGCCTGCAAATGAATCAACAGACTCAAAACCGCTATATTACACAGAAGTGTATTTGGACATAATTGCGTCTGGAGGAAACTCAAATGAAGCAAACCATTTTTATGTTGTATTAGACGATTCTAATCAAATATGGTTTGATAAAGACGGAAGATTCCAAGATTCAAGAGAAAGCGATAGAGTAGCAGAGAATTGTTCTTATGGCTCAAAAAGAGTCGATCCTAATTCTGGGAATAATACTATGGGGCCATACAGAATAGGTGATTATTTTCATGTTGAATATGACAAAGGATATAAATTTACTCCTGCTGGGGCAGTTAATCCTATTGAGCATTCAAAAATAGATTTTTCAGGTAGACTTTTCAAAATAGGTAACGCATTACTAGGGAATGATGATAACAAAAAGGTATTGCTGTTGTCAGAAGTTCTTCAGGCAGCATGCGGAAGTAAATTCTACAATATCTCTGTTGAAAGTGATTTATGGATGGGAGTTAGTCCAGCGGTAACAACCGCCAAGCTAGTTTCCCCCAATGGAGATGTTCCAGAAACAGCACAACTTATACAAAAAAGCACTGTCCTTGATCCTTCAGGGAAAGAATTTTTTGCTCCCGCAACAACGTTCCACGGTATTCAATTAAAATATAGAGAGTATATTGGTGTTGAAATTTGGAAAGATAATGGTGTAAATGTTAATGAACATGGAGGACCCACAAGATCAAATAATCTATCTGACGATTATGCAGAAGGAGAATCATGTGAAGAATATTTAGGAATGAAACAAGGAATATCTGACGCTGACTCGTATCTTCCACTAATACCGATGCATCCTATGGATAAATTCTATTCAACGACAGGATCGAACCGTTATGGTTGTAGTGGATCTGTTTATAGAGATTACGATGAAAATGATTTAGTATCAGAAGGTGATTTAAGAATTTATTCCGTTAGGATAGTGAACGGTGAAACTATCATCGATTACCCAGCGAGTAGTACTGTAGCAGATGGTGATTCAGATGTTAACTTTCCACTCAATCCATTTATAGTTGAAAATTTTTATGATGTAAACGAAAATGGAGAATTTGGGATAGAAGATTTTATCTATAGAGATATTGATGCAGATGATAGAGTTTCTGGTGGAGACATAAGATTAACAGATGTTATGTATAATGGGCAACACTATGACTGTGGAAGTGCAGTTTTAATAGGCAATGTTTGGTTATTTGAAAATCCTGTCACCGGAATTACTGTTGGTAAAAATGGTAATTTTAGATGTATGGACATTGAGGTATTACCAGGTGAACAACCTTTAGATGTTCAAGTAAGACCTTCTCTAAAAGTAGAGCAAACGTCAACAATAGAGGTTAGAATCAATCCACCACTGAAACATGGAGAAAAAGCAATTATATTGATTAGGAGTTCAGATGGTGGCGAATCAATAAGAGAAGTAAACGCAGGAACTTCTGTTTACTCATTTACTTATAATCCTTGGGAGGGGACATGTAGCCCCTTAGGAAAAAAAGTGCCAATAGTTATTGAGCTTTACCGGAGTATTAATTCTCTTGAATATACAAATGGACCAAAAGATGGGTATTATGGTTATTGGGATGTTGATACTCCAAGAACTGTAAGTTTTTTGGAAGATAAGTACGACTGTAGAATGTTTGAAGCATTGTCTGTTGAACCAGAAAATATAAAGTTTAGAACAAATATTCCATGTTTGAGTAATATTTCATCAAGATTTCCAAACCTAGTGTTAAAAATGTTTGATGATGACAATAAAAACGATATAAACGATCCAAACGGAATGGCAATATCTTC
>JAGLCW010000111.1 GCA_023146045.1 Caldisericia bacterium | reverse complement strand
GAGCCTTTTAATTTCACTCAACATCTGTATATAACTCATGGTTAAGAATGTCAAGAATGTTTTGAGTAACATTTTTGATTAGGCACTGTTTCATTTTCGTAATGGCTTACTCAAGAAGGTTCTTCGTTATGTTCTCATTATGTAAATGACTTCAAAAGGTTTTTCGGAAAGGACAAAGCCAATTAGGTTAATTCTAATCAGGAGCTCCAATGTAAGTCTTTGGTGTGTATGTCAATTCATGGTGACAATAATCTTTTCCGCATATAGAATAGCATGAGTTAAACTTAGTATAGTTATCAAATTCTTTTGTGTATTCGAACAAAGTTGAAGAAGACTCATTTTGCAAATCTGTTTTAAACATTGAGTAACAGTAGCTATCTTCGTCTTTGCTTTGTATCTGGAAGAAATAATTGCCATCCTCATCAACTCTTTTAAAATCAACAATTGAGTACTCAGGAATAAAATAGCTTTTTACTTTTTTGCCTGTTTTCAGGTTAAAAATAACAATTTCATCATCATTGTAAGTTAAAACTTCTACTTCTGAAATCATTATTCCTTTCCAATAATATTCATTTAGTCCTTCATTGTTAACATATATGAAATACTGATCACAATCTTCAAATTGTTTTTTCCATAAGGACTTTTTTGTGTCTATTTGTAAACACTCATATATATTCAATCCGTACTGCAAAAGAATATAATTCCCTTTAACGAAAACGAAACAGTCCTTCCATATGATTAATTTTGATATGAAAGTCCCATTTTCAAGATCAATTTGAGATAAAAAAGACTTATCGTGTTTGAAAAAACCACAATTATTCTCGTCAACACCACAAAATGTAGTTAAATAGTCAGAAAAAGAATAACTCCAAATTTCACTACCATCAACTCCGCTCAATAGAGAGAAAACAACTCCACTAGATTCTCTTTCTTTTGCTAAGAAATTATCACCAACTCGGCATATTACATTAGCAGGCTCTAACCAAAGAACCTTTCCTGTTTTAAGGCTATACCACACTAACCATGAGCCTTTTTGCTCTAGCATACCGTAAGTAACTAAGGTGTCTCCATCAATTTTCATAATATTCTTGTCAAACCCTATAAAATCATTCAGCTTTATGGTTGGTAATTTTTCTTCATTCTCACAATCATATCTAAACAACTCGTCAACCCATTTATTTTCTTCGGAATGGTAATAATGCATGAAACTACAGATATTATTCCCATGTTGAAAAGATGAAAAAGTAGTCCATGGTTTTGTAAGACATTCACCCATACCTGAGCTGTAAAAACTAGAAATCACCTTTAAATCTACCTGTTCATAATCTAATTCAACTGGCTTTGCAAGATCTTCTGTGGGTGGATATAAATATGAAAAACTATTTGATGGAAATGTTACCATGAAGATACTTAAGATAATTACTAAAGATAATGCAATTTTGATCGTTTTAAACTTCATATCTACCTCCAAAAACACAATTTAAAAATAAAATCTTCCTTATTTATATTATATGGACATTTCTTATTAAAAGTGACAATTTAGAACAAAACGCATGCACTTTCTTGTATACTTTTATCATGAAAGTTAAAAACATTATCAATTGGTTTTGTCTATGTTGCTTGTTTCTTGCCATAATGTCTAGTCCTATTCAATTTTCTTCTTACAATTTAGCAAGTGTATCAGAAGCAAGTTTGAAGCAATCCATCTTCAGGAAACCTCTTAGTATTAAAATGCGAGATGGTAAATGTTTAGCTGCAGACCTTTACAGTACAAATACTGCTTTACAAAAACCGGTCATACTAATTCAAACCCCGTACAACAAAAAACATTATTGGACTAATCTAGAAAATTCTGTTCCTTTCTCAGTACAAGAGTTCAACATTGTGGCATTAGATTGGCGAGGTAGATTTGAATCTAAAAAAGCAGCTGTTAAGAAATCTGACATTGGAAAAGATGGTTACGATGCAGTTGAGTGGATTGCAAGACAAAGTTGGTGCAACGGACGCATTGGGACATATGGTAGTTCAGCTTTAGCACAGGTACAGTTTAAAACTGCGTCCGAAAATCCTCCACACCTCGTTTGTGCAATACCCATGGTGAAAGATTTTCGTGTTACCTATAATAGCTACTTCTATGGTGGTGAATATCGGAAAGAACACGTTACGGCACTTGAGTCACTGCAATTTCTAGATCAAAGTGCCATACTTTCACACCCAACATATAATTCTCTTTGGAAGTATTTGGAAAAAACTTCTGACTTATCGTCTTCCGTTCAAGTTCCAATGCTTATGATTGGTGGTTGGTTTGATCACTTTCCCGACTTAGTTCTTAGAGCATTTTCAGACTTGCAGAAGAATAGCTATACAAAGGTCCGTAGCAAGCACAAATTAATATATGGTCCTTGGTTACATGGCGAGGTTGGAAGTCTAGAACAAGGATGTCTTACTTTTCCTAATGCAGAAAACTTCGCACAAGAAAAAGCACTGAAATTTATGAGGTTTTACTTATTAGATCACCAAAATAATTGGGAAAAGGAAAGTCCAATTCAATACTATCAAATGGGTACCGAAGAATGGTTAAGTACGGATCATTGGGAAAGTACTCCAAGAAAATCTGTTGACTATTACTTTCATCCTGATTTGTCTTTAGCAAAAAAAGAACCACCTGGTGAAAGTTTCTATGCAGCATACACTTACAACCCAAATGATCCAACACCTTCGCATGGAGGAAACAGATTTCAACCTTTTAATAAAAAAATCATTATAGGGCCACAGGATCAGAGCAAAACAATTGAAACCAGGAATGATGTATTGTTATACACTTCAGATGCATTTACAGAACCTTTTGCAATAAATGGTTCCATTGAAACCACCTTATACATACAAAGCAACAGGCCAGATGCTGATTTCTGTATACGCTTTTGCGATGTTTATCCAGATGGCAAATCAATACTTCTTGCTGAAGGCATACAAAGAGCTCGTTTCCATAATAGTTTAGAGCAGGAAGATTTCTTAAAACCAAATCAAATTTACAAAATTTCTGTCCATTTACAAAACATTGCCCAAACAATACTACCAAACCATAAAATTCGCATTATTGTTAGCTCTTCTAGTTATCCAATCTTTGAGAAAAACCTTAACAATGGTGGTCCACTATATAATGACACAAAAGTATTTATAGCAGAGAACAGAATCTATTCCTACAAGCAATATCCTTCAAAAGTTACGTTTCAAACTTTGGATTAGACGTTACTCAAAGTGATTGGTTCCAAAAATCATGGTATAATATATATATGAAACATATAACAACTAAAATTACACTAGATGAGTTAAAATCAATGGCAGAAAATTCTTTTGGGGATATGGTAAAAGCGTCATTGACGTCGAAAATAAATCCATGAATGTAGATGCTGAATTACATGCCGATCAAGAAAAAGCCATGCTCGAAAAAGGATCGGAACAGAAAAATCTATGGGGTATCAATATTCATCCTTTCGTCCCAGTAGATGAAATGATTGAGTTTGATTCAATGATAAATCTTCGTCCATGGATGGATAATCGTACAAGGAGCGTTGATAGCAAAGAGATTCGGGACATATTTAAGATTATCTTTGAATCATTGGTGGTATTGTGAATTTTATTCATAAAGAATTAGCATCTGGTAAATGGCGAGAACTAACACTTATGGAGCAGTTAGGAAATGTTGGCAGTGAAGTTGAAAGAACAATGATTTGGAAAAAAAAGAACCGTCTAGATTTAAGTCAAAAAGCATTCGATAGGTGTTTGGAGCTAATGGATTTAACTATTCAAGATCCAAAGAATAAGTTTCGACTAAAAGAAATTTGCCGATGCAGAGAAGCTCTCGTAGACTACTTTATGTATGATAATATCTATGGATCTTCTGATGAACTTTGGCATAGATACTTCTTCGCTTTTGCTTATGCAGCTAGAATGCAACAGCATAATAAACAAAAAGGATCATGCTAGAGTTAACATGATCCTTTTTGTTTCAAACTTTAGATAAGTCTATTGTTGATTCTTCTTCATTCAATTTTATTTTTGGTTTTTTTGGATCAATAGGTTTTGTTGATGATACGGCAACATCTATATGGTTTGAAAATATAAAAGTTTTTTAGTACGGTATTACTACTTGGTTAATGATAAAAAATATTCTTGCTTTTTTATTTCAGACAATATTACGAGTAAGTCTTCTATGTCAACCCTATCTTTGCTGAAACCAGTATTGCATATGTTATATTTGTCGTTGTACAAGGTATCGTTTTTTGAAGTTCCAAAGTGTTCAACAAGCAAGTCAAGATCAAAATTGTTTATCCATGAATCATTATCGAAATCGTACTGGTTATTATCTATGATTAATCGTACTGGATATCTTCTTACAATATCATTAACGCAGTAGAATACAGAATTATAGTCTGAGTTTAAAGCTTCAAAATTTTTTACTTGAAATGAACATGATTTTTTCAAATTCCCTTTTTTGAAATGAGTGATGAAAGAGAATATATCATGATTGCCATTTAACGGTTCTTGAAACACTATTGTGATTTTTGTTGTATTTTTATCAAACTGAAATTTTTCTACTTTAATGTTCTTATTCAAAACAGCACCAAGTATTCTGTAGCAATTAGCATCTGTGTACGATATTTCAAAAGAAAGATACTTTAAGTCGCATGCGTCAGAAACAGAAAATGCCATTTCGTCTAGTCCTGTATTTTTTACATATAACATTTCAGTTTTTTCAGGGATATCGCCAATTTCAGATTTAAAAGTACACTTTGGCCAGTGATTCCAATTGAAATATGACTGTTTTTCTTCATTAGATAGTTTAGTTATGCCAGATGAAACGATTTCTTTTGTAAACTGATCTTGAATAAAGGCTACAATATAGCACTTATTATACGTATTCTTTGGTACACTTATGGTTAATTTCTCAACTTTAGTGTTTCCATTGGTCAGCTTAATACCTTTTCCTGTAGCCCCAAATGGGTAATTCCTTGGAATATAGCGTAGAGTAGTTTTATGTTCGTAAATCCAATCTTTAAATGTGAAATCACAATTTACCCAGTCTTCTAAAATTATTACATTCAGGTTTAATTTTTTGTACAAGTTTAATTTTTCATCAATACCTTTTATCATTAGCTCAAACATATTGTTGTTGATTTTTTTCAAAAATATGGAACAGTATTCCTTTTGGTTATCTATTCCTTCTAAGATAATATTCCTAACATTGTCATTAGTATTTTCATGGTCATTCTTAATCAATCCATTTGCAACTAACCATGGTATGTAATTAACATTTTCAAAGGACAAACGTACCTCATTTTCAGACAATGCAGTTTCGTCAATTATTGAGGAATCATTTGGAAATAATGGCATATTTAACTTAACGAATTTATCGACACCCTCTATGTCAATCAAACGACTTACAAGTAAATCTTCATTCCAATACTCTCTTGAATAAAAATCTTCTACAATTGTAACAGATTTCAGTTGTACAAAGCCATCATCTGCCTTGGTATCGCTCATAAAGCTACATGAAAAAAAGATAGCAAGAAAAACAACAACTAGTTTTCTAATCATAAAACCCACTTAATGAACTACGTTAAACCCATTACAAAGTACAATATTTCATATTTTTCAAGAACTATTGCTCCAGTGATAACGTTATCTTCCAGGTCGACGCCCAGGATCCCTTGGAGGAGAAGGTGGTCTTTCTGGTGGTTTTGGATTACGCGGTGGACGTTCTGGTGGGTTAGGGTCACTTGGTGGTCTTTCTGGTGGGTTAGGTCTTCTTGGTGGACGCTCAGGTGGTTCTGGTCTCTCTTCAGGAGTTCTTTCTGGTGGTTTTGGTCTTGGACGTTCTGGTGGTTTCTCAGGAATCCTGACGTCTTCTGGTGGTGTAAATAATAAATCGGACTTTTTCTCAAGTGAAAAACAAAAAGACTTAATTGGAAATACCGAAATTGTAAAAACACAAATCAACATTAATGAAACAAATATAAGAATACTTTTTTTCAATGTACACTCCTTTCGGGTAAAATCAAAATACTACAACTCAATTTTTGTATTAATTTGATAACAAGTCAATAAAATTTAGATAATAAATATAGAAAATACCTTTATTTTTATAAATACTACTTTACGTATTGTCAGAAAAGGCATCAACAAATATTTAAAAAATATTTGGCGTGATTCTTTGGATGTCTACATCATAAGCATCTAAATCGTAAACTATTAATAGTTGCTTGGTTTAATGAGACTTCTTGACATACTTTACTTTTACATTTTGTACCAACTTCTTTAATTCAAAAAGAAGTAGCTCATTTTCATTGCAATACATTTTAAATATTATACAATGAACTTTATTGTTTAAAAAATTACGAAGGCTTACGCACTCAAAAGTGAGAAGAGCCAAGAACAAGTCCGGAGGACAGGTCTATGATAAACAGAAATAGTTTACTGTTGAGGAGTATGCTTTTTGTTCCAACTTACAAAGAAAGTATTATTCAACACGGAATTGAATCTAATGCTGATTCTATTATCCTTGATCTTGAGGATTCAATACCTGACCAATTTAAACCTATTGCTAGACAAAACGTGAAAAAGTTTATTGATGCTGGAGCTTTTAAGAATGTACTAACTTTTGTGAGAATTAATCCGATTGAAAGTGAGCTTCTTTTTGAAGACTTAAAATACATCATGCATGAAGACATTGATGGTTTCGTACTAACTAAGGTTTATAATGCCGATGACATGGTTTATTATGATAAAATAGTCACACAACTAGAAGCAGAAAATGGTTTACCTGATCACCATTTTGCTTTTGCACCACTAATAGAAACTACATCTGCGGTTATGGATATACATAATATTACAAAGTCAACCTCAAGAAATATTGCTCTATCTTTCGGAGGAGAAGATTTTTTAAATGACCTAGAAGGTCTTCACGGTGAGCCTCCTATTAGCTTTAACTATCCAAAGGCAATAATTGCTCTTGCTGCCAGAGCAGCAGGTATGCTACCTATAGATACGCCCTACTTGTCACTGAATGATTTTGAAGGTTTTGAAAAAGAAAAATCTGCAGCATTTGAGATGGGGTTTGCAGGTTGTCTGTTAATTCACCCAAAGCAGATTGAACTTTCCAATAAGTGTTTTACACCAAGTGCAGAAGAAGTAAAAAGGTCTATAGAGATTGTTGAAGCAATAAATAAGTCGAAAATTACTGGTTCTGGTGCAGCAATGCTTGATAAAAAAATGATTGGACCACCAATGGGAAAAAGGGCTAAAAGTATTTTGAATTTAATAAAACTAATAAAGGACAAGCAAAACAATAGTGTTTAATGCAAGCAGCTTTCTTTTTATTCCATACAATAAGAAAAAATATTTCAAAAATGAGTTAGCTGGTCAAGCAGATGTTATTGTTTTAGATTTTGAAGATTCTGTTGAATATAGAACAAATAAAGATTGCATAGATGAAATCAAAAAAGCACTAAGTTTTTTAAACGGAAAAACACTTATTGCTCGCATTGGAAGTGCTGACTATTTCAATGTTGTAGCATCATTTGGGTTAGATCGTTTCGAGGGCGTAATGATTCCTAAGTCTTCAAATACCAATGAAACTATCGAGATAATTCAAGACCTTAAAAATAACGGTAAAAAAATATATTTGTTAGTTGAAAATTCTAAAGGTCTCTTAGATTTACAATCAATACTTTTGAAATACAAGATTGATGGTATCTTTTTTGGTAGTGAAGACTATACATCTAGTATAAATGCTACAAGAACCGAAAATAATCTACTATTTGCGCGATCGACAATTATCAATGTTTCGAAAGCTTTTAATGTTCCTTGCTATGATACAATTTATCCTTTTCTAAACGATGAAGATGGTTTCAGAAAAGAAGTAAAGCTAGCTTACGAAATGGGCTTTTACGGCAAAATGGCAATACACCCAAGTCAACTAAATGAAATAAATATTACATTCAAAGTTACGCTAGAAATTATCTCAGAGTATAAGAGAATAATTAAACAATATGTTGAATATTCAAAAATAAACAATTCAATGGTTATGGTTTTGGATGGAAAGCTAATTGAAATACCTCATATAAAAAGAATGAAATCAATCATCGAAAAATTCGAAAGAGGAGAGTAGCTGGAAAACAATTCTAGCGCTTGTGGTATAAATTTATGGTTAACGGCTCTACGTGGAGTCAACATTATTTTTAGTTCTGCCCATCTTTGCATGGAGAAGCAGATTTCAACTTTTGGATAAAAAATCATGCTAAACCTTCGTCCATGTATAGAAAATCCTTCCAGGGTTATTGATTTACTTTACCATTTTTCTTTTTAAGAATCATCTGGTGAATTTCTTTTAGTTTTAGTAACACTTTTATTCCTTGTTTTGTACTGGGGAAATTGACACTCTTTAACACTTTTTGTGATATAATGAAAGTGTTTTTAATAAGTTATATGGAGTTAAATAATGAGACTTAAATGGATTGTTTTTTGTGTTTTGATTTTTACATTGGTTTTCTCTTCTTTTTCACCTATAAAGTCTCGCAATTCTTACGTTCTTCCTAATTATTTCATTGCTATCCATAATGAACCATTTAATGTAGGTACTAAGCTAAATTCAAATGGTGATGAGTTACTTAGGCAAGACTTATCGTTATTAACTAATACGGCAAATTATGCGTATGAACGTGGAATTAAACTAACATTGATGTTTTATCCTAAATGGATAAATTTGGACGGATATTCAAACTATTCAGCAGAGATAGCCAAAAAGCAATGTCTTCAGCAAATATATTATTCAAAAAAACAGGTAAAAAGTTATCCCCTCTGTAAACGCTACACCTCTTATACTTGGTTGAACTAAATGACAAAAAGAAATTCCTCTAAGTTAATTGTTTGTTTAATGCTTTCTACAATGCTATTTATACCTTCTATTTCATTAATTCCAAAGCAGACAGTATTTGTTGAAGCCGCCAGAGCAATAGAAAGTGACGTATCTGAGAAAACCTTGAAAGATGTAATTTCACAAGCTGCCTCCGAACTCGATTGGAGCGTTGATAAAGAATGGGTTTATAGATATAGAGGAAAAAACAATATATCGCCATTAGAGTATGGACCACATATTTGGGGGCCTAGGCTTGTAGAGTTTCACTTAGGAGCTGAAGAAATTCTGAATAAGGGTATCTCTTATGGTTTATCCTTTCGGGTAACTTCTGGCGATAAAACAGGTAAAGATGTTCTTCCCACCGCTAATAGTACTGCTCTAAATGAA
The DNA here is from genome assembly GCA_023146045.1 of Caldisericia bacterium. Classification (GTDB taxonomy): domain Bacteria; phylum Caldisericota; class Caldisericia; order UBA6126; family UBA6126; genus JAGLCW01. Next base: position 10,855 of record JAGLCW010000111.1, on the reverse strand, counting down.
GGACCTTACAGAATATATGCTTTCCAAAATGAACCAATTGCCAAAGATTACATACAACAAAGGCTCTCAAAAGCAGATAAAAACAATATTCATGATTTCCATGGATACACTTCACTTTATTCTGATAACTCTATATTGTGGCAAGCAGATCGATTCATTTTCATTGTAGATAGGAATTGGTCAGGAACTACTTGGGATAAAAAAATGAATACAACAAAGGAGCAAATTGCAGAAACTCTGTATAGAGTCGCTTTATCTAAAAAACTGATATCAGATACCGGAGACTCTTTAAAAAATGAAACTAATCTTGGCGACAACAACAAACCTAGAATACTTATACGACTGTATCCTACTTTTTTTCAAAAGGTAGGAGATTCAGTAGATTTTTCAGTAACACTTAAAGATTCAAACGGAAATGTAGTACCTGGAGAAAGTGTAAGTTTAATAAATCTGAACAACCAAATAAAGGTTGATGAAAAAATAACTGATGCGAAGGGTAATGCGGTTTTTGTACTCATTTATGACGATCCTGATGTTGTTAATTATACATATGAAGTTAAATCTATGGGGATAAACAAAGCGGTCCAAATTCCTGTTGCGGTTGTAAATATTGATTTAGAAATAAACCCCGAAACAGACTTGCCATTCGATGGAATAGTTGCTGATGGAAAAAGTAAGCTTAAATTGTATATTCAACTTTCTGGTATGACTAGTGGCGATGACTTCAGAATAACACAGGCACCAGATTTTGGAACACTAGAAGGAAAAGCTTTGCTTCCAGATGGCGTGATTGATTTAAACTCAGCGAATCCTGTAATTTACTTTGTACCACCAGTAACACTTCCTACTTCAATGATTAGCAGACGTGATGAATCTTTAAATTGCGGTTTTGCAGTTTCTTCTTTTATTTTTACCTACACCTCTATTGGTGGCGATACCTTAACTTTCCCGTATGAAATAGCCATTTATCGTCCTCAAATTTTCCTTTTGCATGATGAAAATAACACTACTCTAGAAACTCTTTTGAATACATTAAAAGTTAAGCAATTTGATACACGCGTTGTAGAAAATTCTACAATCATATTTGATGGATTAACTGAGCGGTATATGCTAGATCAAACTAACTATTTAAGGCAATCTATTCAAAATAACTCCTCACAGTATTCAGAAAAGAATATTAAGTTTTCTTGTGTTGATGTTATAGCACACGGCATAGGTGGATTGATAGCACGTAGCTATTGCAATAATCCCGACTCTAACATTAGAAAACTAATAATGCTTGGAACACCTAATCATGGGTTTTCTTGGAGTCATTTTCAAGTTTTAAACATCAAATCTTACTTTAAGAACAAAACCAAGTTTGATGATAGTTTTAAGCTAAGCGATGAATTTAAGAATCTGCTGAGTTTCACAGATAAATATTGCAACCAGTCAATTCCATCTCAACTGAATATAGGAGAAGCAACTGGAGCACACCTAAACAACAACATTGAATATGGGAATATTTTTAGTTACTCTCCTGAGCTTGGATTCTTCAATGGTGATGCTTTTGTTTCATCTGCATCGGCGTACTTAAATGGAGTGGAAACCTACGTTACAGAGGGTAATACTCATTCAATCTTGTTTAATGCACTGGGAATCCCTATTACTGAAGATATTCTTGTGTTCTCTAAAATCCAGGAATGGCTTGATAGTCCAATTCAAAAACCTGATCTAAGAACAATGAGAACACATGTCACAAAAGCTGAAGGAAACGTATTTCTAAAAGCACAAGACATTCTTGAAAAGCAAAAAATCGGTACGCCCCTAACTTCATCTTTTGCAGAGAATACAGCGATTGAAATAAAGACTTTTGAAACACTAATTACGGAAAAAGGTAAAGCAGTAGTAACAATATACATGAATGAAATTCCATGGGGATACATTTTTGTTGACGAAGACACTGAAATAATGATGGAATACTCTTCCCCAACCTTGACTCAAGTTAGTTTAATTGAGGGTGAAGCTAGGTTTACAACATTTCATATATTTGATATGGGGTACTTTTCCGTTGATCTACAGACTCATGAAGATTGGACAAATATAACAGGGTTAGAAACTGACTTTATAGCTAATTCTAATGCAAATGCTCCAGAAGTAACAACCTATGTGATTAATGGTAATGCTATTTTTAACTCAATTATAGAAAATGCAAATTCTGAAACTCAAAAATATTTAACATTTGCCGTAGAAACATATCCTTTGAAGAAACACCAAGGTATTCAATACAGTAAATCTAATGGAGTGAGTCGTCCAGACCTACCAAAAAACAAATGGTGGAAAGATTCTTTTTACAGCAAAAACACTATTGGTTGGTTATATGATTACTCAATCCAAATCTTTTACACATATAAAGCACAACTAGCACATTTTAGTTCTGAACTTGATGTAAGCAGTCTTACGAGCATGCTACCAAAAGCATTTTCTCACTACAAAACGGTTGTTTTTGTCTTTGGACTTGTGTTTATTGTTTTTGTAATGCTCATGAATGCAATATTTAAGGAAAAATGGTTAAGGTTGTTACTTATTCCATTCGCGATTCTAGCAGTATTGTTTTTTTACACTTATGTTCAATCTTCAATTATTTTGAAACTACTATAGCATTTAGTTCAGATAGTATTTTTTTTAAAAGACTAGATACACCAAATCAGGTTCAAAATCTACCCATGTTCGGACTGGCAATGTTTTTAACTCATTTATAACTGATTTATCTGGGTAGACAAAGGATAGTACATTGTGCGAGTTTAGCTTTTGAGCTGAATACTTTAGCCATTTGTATTGTGCAACGGCTGTTGGAACAAGCGAAACGCAGTAATTACCATGGTTGTTATCTAAAAAGCCAGGATAACCATCTACTAAGGCAAAATGTGCTCGTTTTTTTAATTCTTTGAATAAATCCTTAGTCATTCTTTGAACTAGAAAATTTTGTGCAATATGGTTGTTTGTATTTTTGAAGTATGGTTGCATAAGTATTTCTTCATATGTAGGTTCCCAATTTTCAATACTTACTTGTTTACAATCAATCTCTTCTGAATTTAATTCCAAACAAAGGTACTTTTGATATTCTCTGAAACCAACTTTTTTTGACATATGAAGGCTTACTTTGTTAAGTATGTGGGTGCAGTTAGCAATTCTGTCTACGGTTCCGTTTTTTTTATCTTCAAGAGCTTTGTTAAATATTGGTAAGTCAACTTGCCAGCTTAAACCTTCACCACGATACTCGCTATGGACTCTTAATCCTTCTATTAAACCTGTTTTATCTGGTAAGTATGAATATTTTCCAACTGCAACTATTTGTTTTTTTATAGTATCCTCAATGCCTACAAATAATCCTGGTGAATCTACCCATTCATGAAAAACTTTTGGTAAGTAGTCTCCGCCATCCCAGATATCTTTTGAAATCTGGCATACATCTTGATAGTCTTCATGTTTTATCAGACGCTGCTTGTATTTGTTTAAATCAAGAGGTTTTAGGTTTAATTTTAGATTTGGTTTCATGTTTTTTCACAGATATAAATTGACATAATGGATTTAAGCTAATTTCTTCTGAAAGAATGAGTTCAAATGAGTGTTTTTCTAATTTCTGGATCCATTTTTCTATAGACATTGTCCTTTGATATGGTGCTACACTTAATTTACTTAACAATGATGAAGTAATAGAAGATAGTGGAGACGTTTTACTTTGGTGTATTGTTAGTATAAAAGTTCCGTTATTTTTAAGTAAAGACTTTATACGAACTAGTGTTTCATCTATGTTTTTTTCAAATGGAAGATAGTTGATTGCCATAATTGTATCAAATGATGCTGGAAAAAATCTGTTATCTAAAAATGGAGTTTTAGAGAAATATATGTTATCTATGTTTTTTTCCTTAGCCTTATTCTTCGCAATACTTATCATGTTTTGTGAGTAATCCACTGCAGTAGTTTTTTTTACATCTTTCGATAAAGACATAGTTGTAATGCCAGTCCCGCAACCAATGTCAAGTAATTTATTGCTAGATTTAAGGTAGCTGTGTGATTTTTCTATGATGTTTTCGTATGTTTCCAAACAGCTTTCTATAACTTGCTCATCATATTTTCCGGCTAAAGAATCCCATATCTTTGATCCATTGTTCATTTATAACCTCATGTTTTGAAAAGAGTGCTTGAATCCAAAAATGCTCATTGGGATCAAACCCAATGAGCATTTTTGGATTAACTTTGATTAAATTAAATCCACAAATTCTTCTACTGTTAGCAGTTTGACTGTTTTTTTGACCTTTAATCTTCTTCGAAGTTCTGGGCTAAAACCTTTTCTACTAATTATATAGTAGTATTTTTGTTTAATCTTGTTCTTAAATGGTACAAATTCGATTGAGTCCATAAATTCGGAGTATTTTTCTAGATCATAAAGTTCATCGTTAAATACGATATCACCGTAAAGAACTTTTTTGTAATCTGTACTTACTAAATCTAACTCATGTCCATCGTAATCCCACCATGAAGACGTAACAATAGGAGTGAAATTGGTTTCTAAAGTTGAAAAGTGTTGTTTTACTATTTCTTGTAAAACATGATCTATGAAGTTTTGATAGTCTTCCTTTATGTGCTCAATAATGATGTCTGTATTTAGTGTGAAAATTGCTTCTGGGTCATAATACACGTAACGAAACCAGAAATACAAGAATACATCCGAAATCATATATCTACTTTTTCTTGTAACTTTCGGATTTGTGCTATTTCCTGGAACCATTCTAGAAATCATCTTCATTTCTCTTAAACGGTCAACAAATGAAGTAAGATTGTGTGTTTGAAGATTGAGTTTGTGTGATAGGTCGCCAATTTTCAGTTGATGGTATGCAAGCACTTGAATTATTGAATAATATGTTGATGGTTCATGAAATTCGTATCTAAGTATGGAAGTTGGATCATAAAACGGGAGTCTCTTTTCCGAAATAAAGTTCTCTTTAATGTTTTCGTAAAAATCCATTTTTGGATCTATCCATTCCATGAATCTCGCAACACCACCTGTAATACCATAAAATTCTATTGCCTGGATTGGCTTTAGATCTTTATAATAATTTTTGAATTCTTTGAAAGAAAGTGGTTTTATCTGCAATGATGTGAAATTTTTCTTTGAAAATGTAGAGAATCTAAAATCAACAAAATTTGCTTGAGGAAAAGAAGAAGTAACAAATACGGTGAAAGGGCTATCTACTGAATTCTTTTCAATAACAGTTAACACATCTTGTGTAATTTTGTAAAGGAATGGGAAGTCGTCCCAAATGACAACTAAATTTTCTTTTTTTGCTAAATCATAAACTTTTGGAATAAATTCTTCCCAATTGTTTACACTTTCAAATTCCGGGTATTGTCTTTGTACAACTCTAATAAAACGACTAACTTGAACAGGATAATGTTGAGAAAGGCATTTAAAGTAAAAACCTTTTTTATCCTTCATGAATTGGCGTACTAAATAAGTTTTCCCACATCCGGGTTGCCCGTAGAGCAGGAGCATAGTTAAAGATTTTTCTTGATAAATATCTTGTAAAATCTGAAATTCTTCTTTATGTATCATTATAATTCCTCATCAATCTGTTTGATAGAACCTTTAAAGTAAAAATCATTGATAAAAGTAATAAAAAATAAACCAAAATCAACATGAAGTATATTTAATATGACGGAGATTCATTGTTTTGCCTGCCGTGAGTCTCCGTTGTATCAATTTTTATGTTTCAACGTAAAAATATTTATTTCGTACCCTTTTTCTCCAGTTGCAAGATAGAGGTATTTACCATTTTTTTCTCCCACATAAAACGCTAAGGTTTCACTTTGTCCTTCGTTATTATTTTCAATGCACCCTTCAGCTATTCTTTGGTTATTTTCTGGATTCAGAAAAACCCAAACAGCGCCTCTTTGTGTGTCTGCGCGTATAACGGCATATTTATCTGTAGTGTGCACCTGGTAAGAAAAATCTGGTAGTTTGTAATCACTAGGGAAAACACATCTTTTGGTTACTTTTCCTAACTTCAAATTTAGAAAATCTACAATAATTTCGTCGCTTTTTTGTTCACTACCTTGAATTCTAACCTGATAACTATTAGAGATATAGCCTTTCGTTTGAGAAAAAACACAGTTTGTGTACCATTCAATAGAACCATCATTTACGTTCATTAATACTTCTGTAGTCATGGAGATATCTAGTAATACTTTGCTTGAATCGTTTCCAACTTGATCATATTCACAGTTTGCTCCATATTTTTTTGCAAATGTTCCTAAGGTGTATTCTATTGGAGTTCTCCAATTAACTTTACCATTACTCTTGTCGAAAGAAATAATAAAGTGTTCATTTTTAAAACTTCCTGAAGCTAAAATTGAATCACCTATTTCAAAAAAATTAGCTTGAAATTTAGCACCTTCCATATAATCTGGACTTTGATCTACCCTGTATTCAGTTAATATTTTTCCAGTAGAAGGTTCTATTCTGTATGCTAATGGATTACCTTTCTGGCTAGCAGGTAAAAATAATGTTCTATCCTTAAGAATTAGAAAATTTCGATAATAATTCTCTAAATAGGCATCATTTTGATATCCAATTGCTGAATCATTTTGCCACTTTATTTCTCCATCTGATGGATTCCTTCCAATCAGTGAATTATTGTCAGTAAAAAGCAATATCTCGCTTGAAAACCCTAGAAAAGTTTGTGACTCGTTTGTCAATTTTATTTCCCATAGGGTTTTTCCATTTGTTGAATTATATCCTTTTACGGTTCCCAGTCTTAATTGTGGGTTAAACAACATATGGACAACAATATCGTTGTTGACGATAAAAAAATAATCGCTTCCGTCTTGTGTTAATCCTCTTTTCCACAACTCCTTTCCGTCTCTTTTTGTGAGGCAATACACATATTGTTTGTCAACGCAAATAAAATAATCTTCCGAAGCACCCTTATATGTTTTATTTAACATGTATGATTCTTCTTGGATCATTTCATCGCCATTCAAGGCAATTTTTGTGACTCCAGAACCGTAGCAATCTATAAATATTTTATCTTCATCCCATATTGAATTAACACTTGGTATCCCCATAACGCATGGGTAGCTAGTAAATGTTTCTGTAATGAAATTTGGAGTAATACTAGGATTTAGCTCTATTGTTACAATTCCGTCTTCATTTAATCCTATGTCAATTCTTTCAGTTTCAGATTCTTCATTTTCAGTATTGTTATCATTATCGTCCTGTGTTGTGTTTTCTGAATTCTCAGTATTACTATTATTGTTTTCAGTTGGTTTAATACCACAAGATACTAATAAAGTACTTGTTAGCAAAAAACAAACTAAAATAGTAACTATGTGTCTTCTATTGATCACTAATAAACCGCCTTGCTTGATTATTCAGTAGATGGATCTGGAGTAAAAGTTCTAACGGCTAATTCTCTATCTAACATCAATAATCCTCTGCCGTCTTCTTTAATAAGTCTTAATTTATTAACAACTTTACCTACGTTATCTTCTTCTTCGACTTGTTCGTCTATGTACCAGTTCAATAAATTTCTTGTTGCGTAATCTTTTTCTTCTACTGCGATGTCAACAAGATCGTTTATACATTTAGTAATATGCTTTTCATGCTCTAATGCGGCACTAAAAGCTTCTAGTGGAGAATTCCATTCACAATCTGGTTCTTTTATTGCATACAGCTTTACTTTCCCGCCTCTTTCTGCCATGTATGAAAAGAATTTTTCAGCATGAAACACTTCTTCTTTTGTTTGGGCATCCATCCATGAAGAGAATCCATCGAAACCTAAATTGTCGAAATATGCTCTAATTGCATGATATAGATAGGCTGAATAAAGTTCTTCATTGATTTGCTTGTTAATCGCTAAAGCCATTCTGTCGTTCATAATTACCTCTTCCTATTTGCAATATCGTTTTATTTGCTATTTGGTACTTTTATGTAATCTGATTTCCATAGTCCATGTAGATTACAAAATGCGTAAAAATACCCATCTTCTCCGCAAAGGTTGGAGAACTCAGCCTTTGCTTCGTTAAGCCCTTCTACTATTTTTCTCACTACTGTTCCATCTTTACCACGAAATTCTACCCACTCAATATGATGTTTTTCTTCCATAGGGTGGGGAGTATCTCCGACTTTTACAGTAACAACGTCATCCTTTACTTCAAAAACAGGTCTATGCTTCTCATTACCTGTATCAAGCGCTTTTGCAACATACTCTTCCATTGGCTTACCGCAACAGATTAAAGTTCCTGGACCTTTTTTTAAAAGTTCAACAACATTACCACATGCCTTACATTCGTAAATAAATTTTTCTTCAATCATTTCATTACCTTTCTAAAATGTTAAAGAGGTTTGATTTCAAAAAGGAGTTTGCTTGATGAACTAAAAACCTGTCATTGCCATGCCTTAAAATCTCTTTAGATTCACTAATGGTAACCCATTTGTAGTCATCAAGTTCATCAAACAAGAATCGTACTTCAGTTTCTTGAGTATGCCCAAGAAAAAAAACTACCTCTTTGATACAATCCTTAAACGGCGAATAAGTTATAGTTTCACGAAATCCGGGTATAAAAACAACCGATTTAAAGCCAACTTCTTCATATATTTCTCTTGTAGCAGTCTGGTGTTCGGTTTCTTGGTTTTCGACATGACCTTTAACTAAACCCCAATATTTTGAATGTCTTCTGTATCTAACAACCAAAAATAATGGTAAACTATCCGCTAAACGATAAATAATTGATCCGCATGACTTTTCAAATCGCATATTTATATTGTATAGTGAAAATAATAAAAAGAAATCATTTGAGGTACATTTAAACTATTATGCTAATTAAAAAAATGTTTGTTTTGATTCTGATTTCAGTTTTTACACTTTCTAATGCTCCGCGTGTACACGCTTTTAACGATCGTGGGAATTTAAATGATCAAAATTTTATTTTAAAAAATTTTTCCACCAGTGTTGACTTAGTGCTTCGAAGTTCAAGGATACAGAGAGTAATTCTTAAATTTTCAAAACCATCTGTAGTAAAACATTCTGAGTATTTAACGAAAAATGCCATTGTTAACTCGTCGAGTAGAGTAAGCTTTGTCAAAACAAAAGAAAATGAAATTAATGAAAACGTTGCTAAATATCAAAGATATTTAAAAAATATACAAGATAGATTTTTGACATCAATACCTGAATCTGTTGATTACAAGATACTTGGACAATGGCAATCTATATATAATGGGATTGCATTAGAAATTAAGGGTTATGATTTACTTATACTTTCAAAGAATCCGTCAATAGAATTTATTTATTCTGATAATGAAGAATTTTTCCCCGTACGCGATATTGCCATACAGACAGTAAGAAGGAATGAAATTGAATATCTTAGAGAAAAATATAGTACTCTACCTATCAATCCTACTAATGATATAAGAATTGGCATAGTTGACTCTGGAATAGACTACAATCATCCCGATTTCTATCCTACTGGTTTTAAAAATTCAGAGTCTAAAGTAATGGGTGGATGGGATTGCTTTTATACTGTCAGCGATGAAGAAGACTCAGACGAAAATGAAGATAGGCCAGGTGATCCAGACCCAATGGACGATTCAAAATACACTAGGGGCCATGGAACACATGTTGCAGGAATTGCAGCTGGCAATAACCCTGATGATCCCCTTCTGCAGGGTGTTTGTCCGGATGCAAGCTTGTTTGCTTATAAAGTATTTCCATCTAACAAATCTGGTGGAGCACCATCTTATACCATTATTAGTGCTTGCGAACTTGCAATGGAGGACAAATGTTCTGTTATAAATTTGTCTCTAGGGCATGACGGTGAAGTCCCATCTATAATTGAAGATAGTCCTTATTTTGACGCTTTTCAAAATGCAGCCAAAGCAGGAGTTATGATTGTAGCATCTGCGGGGAATGATGGTGGTAGAACTGAAAACAATCTTTGGCCTATTCACGCTCCTGGGGTTTTTGATGGTGTTTTTCAAGTAGGTGCTTCAGATGAACGTTTATTGCAACCTTTTTCAATTTGTTATCCAACAAACAGACATACAATTTACGGTTTCCAATCACGATTCTCTGCTCCATTTGATGATACTTTTGACGGCATAGAGATTGTAGAGTGTGGTTTTGGTTCCGAAGAAGAATTTTCTCAGGTAGAAGTGTCTGGCAAGCTTGCTCTAATACAAAGAGGTCCAAAAGATAATGGTATTTCATTCCATGATAAAAATTTAAATGCAAAAAAAGCAGGAGCAAAAGCCTGTATCATTACTAATTATGACAATAGAAGTTTTAGTCCAACTCTTTCAATAGATGGAAATTCCAACCCATATTTAGAGGAATTTATTCCATGTATGATGGTTAGCTTTGAAACTCAAGAATTACTCCAGCATATAGCAAATGGTTTTGGTTATATAGACTTTAAAAAAAGAACCACACAAATAGCATCCTACACATCTAGCGGTCCATGTTTTTCATTCAACGATGGATTTTTTAAACCTGAAATATGTGCTCCTGGAACAGCGATATATAGTTCCATACCTACTCTTGACCCTAAAATTGACGGGCCTCTATGGTCAAAAAAGCAAGGTACTTCTATGGCTACGCCGGTAGTAACAGGGTGTGCGGCATTGTTAAGATATAAATATCCAGACCTATCAATACAAGAAATTCAATCTCTTATGATGAACACTTCTACAATTCTGTATAACCCTTTAACTGAAGAGGCTTTTCCTTTCTTTTATCAAGGAGCAGGAGAAGTAAACCTAAAGAATGCCTTTGAAAGTCCCATTTTAACAAATCCTGGATATTCAATTGTTGAT
>JAGLCW010000110.1 GCA_023146045.1 Caldisericia bacterium | reverse complement strand
GTCAATCCTCTTTTGTCGCAAATATCAAAAAACCCTTCTATTTTTGCGTTAGCTCCACCTATAGGTTGTATTTGTCCAAGTTGATCCATTGATCCTGTAATTGCTAAATCTTGCCTTATTGGTAATTTTGATATTGCAGACAGAGTAACAATTACTTCTGCCGCAGATGCACTGTCTCCATCAATCCCACCATAGTTTTGTTCAAAAGCCAAAGAAATTGAAAGCGGTAATGGATATTTTTGCCCATAAGTGTAAGCAATGAATGAATTAATAATCATTGCTCCTTTGTCAAAAATCGCTCCGCTCATCTCGCTTTCTTTGTCCACACTCATTACTCCTCCCTTGCCAGGAAAAGAGGTTGCGGTAATTCTACTTGGTTGCCCAAACATATATTCTCCATTGCCAATTATTGACAGTCCGTTAATTTGTCCTACTCTCTCTCCGTCAGTTTGAATTCGAACTTTGTTATCAATTATTGATGTATGTACTTTTTCTTCGAGTAAACTCCCTCTATATCTTTTCTCTTTTAAAGTTCTTCTTACATCATTTTCGTTAGCAGTCTTTCTTCCGTACATTTTTGCCCAATGTATACTTTCTTTTACAACATCAAGTATTAGTGTAAATTGTGTTGTAAGTTTTTCTTGATGTCCTGCTAATCTTGATCCATAATTAATAATAAGTCCAATAGCTGTTGGTGAAAACTTAATTTCTTCTCCCATTCTTCTACACTGAATAGCGATATAAGAGGCATATAGCTTTTCTGTTTTTTCGTTTCGTTCCATTTCATAGTCAAATTGTGCTCGAATTTTAAAATATTTTCGGAAGTCTTCGTCAATACGGTACAAGGTGCTATATATTTCTTCGCTGCCTATTAGAATAATTTTTGTATGCAAAGGTATAGATTGTGGTTTCAATGAATTTGTAGGTATAGTTTTGACTTGTTCATCCAAATTTTCTATTTGTAGTTGTTTAGATTTTAAGCATCTCTTTAGTCCTTCCCAAACATATGGTGTAGATAAAAGATCTGCAATCTGTAAAACTATATACCCTCCGTTTGCTTTAAGCAAAGATCCGCCTCTTATAAAAGATGAGTCTGTCACCCAACTTCCCATTTCTTGATGGTATTCTATGGAACCAAAAAGATTGTAGTAAGTTGGATTCATCTCAAAAACAATCGGTGCTCCATGGTTTTTCTTATTTTCAACGAGCAGGTTAACTTTGTATCGTTTTAAGAAAAAATTTTCTTTTTTCTTATTATTTTCGTCTTTTTCGTCTTTGTCCTGATCTTTAAAAAACTCAATGTTCGTAGCGATGTCTTCTTTAACTTCATCTAAATAACTAATAACTTTAGGGTTATCGTTATACTTTTGCTTAAGATCATCAATTGCAATTTGTACAGAAAATTGGGCGATTTTTTTATCTAAACCAGTCAATTCATTTCTTGCTGATTTTTCAATTGTTTGTACTTTTTTTAAACTTCCATTAATAACAATTTGTAGGTCTATTCTGTTTTGTTCAATTCTATCCTTAGTTTCGGAATCTAGTGAATTGAATTCTTCTTGGGTTAATTGTTTCCCATCTTTTTGAGGTATTGTAGCAACACCCTCTGGGTTTGTGTTAATAATAAAGCCTTTTTCTAAAGCTTTATTATTCATCTCTTGATAGATACCCTTAATGCTTGTTTGTGCCGACACAATGATATTGTTTTTCTCAGATTCGTAATGCTCACTTTTAAAAGCATCAGATATTTTTGATCTCATTAGAGATACAAATTCATCGAAATCGTCATAAAAATCTTTTCCACATCCAGGCTTAAAAGATATTGCTAGTGGAAGATTTCGTTCCTTAAAATTATATACATATGCCCAATCGAGCGGATCTTCGTCTTTTGGAGCAAGTTTATCTAGAATAATTTTTATTGTTGAATTTTTCCCAGTACCTGTTAGCCCAGTAATGCAGATATTAAATTCATCTGCTTGCGTATGTAATCCTGTTTCAATTGCCCGTATAGCTCGATCTTGACCAATAATATTTAATGCAGGAGATATTTCTTTCTTGAAATCAAAATGAAAATCTTCAATTCCACAACAACGTCTTAGCTCGCAATCAACTAACTGCTTCACGCCAACCTCCCTAAATTAACAAAAACCTAGAGAATACTCTACAATTAACGTAAATCGAAATTGTAATCTTTAGCTTTTTTTGAAAAAGTAGCTAATTTACTCTCTAAATCTTCTTTCATTGATTGATATTTGCTTTCGGAAAAATCAGATGGTGATTCAACTCTAAGCGTAATATATGCACCTATACTGCTACTATCATCAAGAATACTCTTGACGTCAGGAATCAATATTGCTTCCTTGAATTTTGTTGAATTTTTTTCGTGGTTATTGAACATTTTTCCATAATTTTTCATTTGAGTTGCAACAGTGGATTGATTATTATGCCAAACAGATAAAGAAACACTATCGCCATCTTTTAAATTGGAAAAACTATAAAGCTTTTTTGGCAATTCTTTGGTGACATAGTAAACATTTTCAATATCCCCACGAAAAGTATCATGCAAAGTTCGTGTATTTGAAATTTTTCTGACTATAAACCAAACTCCAAAAACAGCAATCAAGAGAACGAGTATCCAGACAAGCCATTTTGTGACATTATTACTTTTCATGATTCCTCCAAAGAAAAAGTGCCGGAGAACGGAGTCGAACCGTTACAGTATTGCTACCGCAGGATTTTAAGTCCTGTGCGTCTACCAGTTTCGCCACTCCGGCACTCATGTAAAAAACGCCTATTTAGAATAACGTATTGTTTTCGTAAATTCAAGTTCTCTTATTGAGTCAAACAGAGTTATTTTTACCTTCCAACCGTCAAAATAATCTTCTGGTTTAGAATTTACTTCTTTCATGGAAATTGCGCAAGGAGCTGTATATTTATCATTTTGCACAATCACTAAGTGCTTTGGAAGTCCCATTTGCTCTTTTGCTAAATCAAAGAAATTCATTCCAGGCATTATCTCAAAAACATTACCTTCTGCATCGTAAGTGTCAATTTTTACCAATTCTATGCTAGCACTACTTTTGTTTGAAAATTCTCCAACTAAATATGGTTGAGATGAGTCTGCGAGTGTAACAGAATGTGGTCCGCCACCTCCGCCACCCATCATTCCTTTTGCATCAATAGCCTTTAGTATAAATCTGATCGGTTCTTTTTTTGCATCATGCGCTACTATAAACGTTATTGAAGAGTTGCCTATATTAGCACATCCATCAATAGCTTCTATTGTTAGATTGTATTCACCAGAAATCATTTTCGCTGGATCTATTTCACCATAATCTCCCAAGGTTTCACTTAGAACTATGGTATTTAGTTTTACTCTTGAAAAAACCACTTTTGAAGCATCTTCAACTAAAACTTCTAATCTAAGTTTTTCTTCATTTAAGGTGTCCCCAGCTTTCAAGTTCTTTATTGTTATTATTGGAGCTTCAGTGTCTTCTGTTTTGTCATTACCTTCAGCAATTTTTTCTTTCAGTTCCTTATTTTCAGCTTTCAACTCTTTATTTTCTTCAAGTAAAACACTTATTTGATCTTCAAGTTTTGTAATGAGCGTATCCATCATTCCAACTTTTCCTTTTAATTCGGTGTTTTCTTTTGTGAGCTGTTCTTTTTCGATTTCAAGTTTTTCTAAATTTGCTTTAAGTTCTTCGTTATTTTTTGTTAAATTCTCAACTAACAACTTTAGGTGGTCTAAGTCAGGGGCTGTTAAAGTGATTGTTCTAGTTGGTCCATCCCATGCTACTTCAGCTCCAAAACTTTCAGCAATAAATCTTAATGGAACAAGAGTTCTTCCATTAACAACTGTTGGTGGAACATCTAATGTAACTTTTTCACCGTTAACTTCAGCAGTGGTATTGCCTACGGTCAATTTTATTTCTTTTGTTTCATTTCCTAATGCTGTAGAAAACACAGATAAAAATAGTATTGATGAAAGAAAAACTGAAAATATTTTTTTCATTGATAACCTCCAAGTTATATATAAAATAGGCGACAGACGGATTCGAACCGTCGCGTGAGGATTTTGCAGACCCTTGCCTTACCACTTGGCTATGTCGCCCTGTTCTTCACTAGCGGGAAACGGGATTTGAACCCGCGACCCTTAGCTTGGGAAGCTAATGCTCTACCCCTGAGCTATTCCCGCAAATATGAAATTCTAGTTGATTATTGTATAATGAGCTGTAAAAGTGTCAACACTAAAAACGAAAGAGGTGTAATATGAAAGTAATTCATATTGAAACTCACAACGAAAAAGAGTTAGTTAATATAACATCTAGAATTTCATCTGCAATCAAGTCTTATCAATGGCAAAACGGTGTGTTAGTTATTTTCGTTCCACACACAACAGCCTCAATAATTATCAATGAATGCGTAGACCCTTACGTAAAAAGAGATTTCCTTTTCAAAATACAAGAACTGATTCCAAGAAAGGATTCGTATAGACATGCTGAAGGAAACAGTGATTCACATATTATGGCGATTTTAACGCACACATCACAATCATTTATTGTTGAAAACGGAGAGGTACAACTCGGCTCTTGGCAAGGCGTTTTTTTAGCTGAATACGACGGTCCAAGACAAAGAAAAATTTGGTTGAAATGGCTTCCTGCCTAGCATTAACCAATTCTCTTTTCCAACATTAAAGACGCTTAGGAGAAATTATGCTTGTCAGAAAAAATATTGCCGGTGAATTGTACAGAATAATTACAGAAAAGGGTTGGGATTTACCACTAAACAAAATACAAGTGGAGCAACCACCTAGAATAGAAATGGGTGATTTTGCTACAACAATTTCTTTGGTTTTAGCAAGAAAACTTAAACGGAAGCCATTAGATATTGCAGAGGAAATTTCAAAGGAAATAAAGTTAGATTACATAGACACTGTTACTCCTTTACCTAATGGGTATATCAACTTTTTCTTTACTAAAGATTTCCTATCAGATAGTTTTAGTGAATTACTCAAAAATTCAAAAGATTTTTTAAGCAACCACAGTGGAATCGGAAAAAAGGCTTTAGTGGAATTTGTAAGTGCTAACCCAACAGGACCATTAACTGTTGCTAATGGTCGCAGCGCACCAATTGGAGACACCATTGCAAATCTTCTAGAGTTGCAAGGCTATACTTGCGATAGAGAATTTTTTATAAACAATATGGGATCAAAAGCACAAAAAATCGCAGCCTCTGTATTTTATTTCTATGAGCTACAATATGATTTAAATCCTGAAACTCCAGAAGAAATGTACCCTGGAGATTACATCCCTGAGTTAGCAAAAAAACTAAAGGACAAATTCAACAACTCACTAATTTTAGAAGAAAAAGCTAAGGCGATTGAAGAAACAAAGACTTTTTGTTTGCATGAAATGATTAAAGAAATGAAACAAGATCTAGAAAATTTTCATGTTCATTTTGACAATTGGTTCGAAGAAAGTTCACTTCATGATGGCTACTTAGAGGAAACATACAATATTTTAACTGAAAAAAATTTAACTTTAGAAGAAGATGGAGCAAAGTGGTTAAGAACAACAACCTTTGGTGATAAAAAAAATAGAGTTCTTATTCGTAGTAATGGAATACCAACATACCTAATGGGAGATATTGCATATCATAGAAACAAATTGGAAAGAGGCTATGACCTTTGCGTTGATGTTTGGGGAGCAGACCAAAGCCATGTAAAACCACTGATGTGGGCTTTAAATGCGCTGGGATTCAAGTCTTCACAATTAAAAACTGTTACATTCCAGCTTGTTCATTTATTTAAAGACGGAAAAGAAGTAAAAATGTCTAAATCTGATGGCAACTACATTACTCTTCGTAATCTTCTCGAAAGTGTTGGAACAGACGTAAGCCGCTTCGTTTATTTAAGCAGAAGTAATGAGCAACACTTAAACTTTGATTTAGATATCACAAAGAATAGAGATCCAAAAAATCCTGTTTTTTACGCTCAGTATGCTTACACAAGATGTCAAGGCATTAAAAGAGAAGCTGAATCAAAAAAAGTATCTACACCAGAACTTATATCAGATATTGAGCTTTCTCTTTTAAATCAACCTTCTGAATTACAAATTTTAAGGCATTTCTCATTAATGCCTGAATTTATTGATAGAGCATGCTTTGCATTAGCACCACATATGATCACACAAGACATTCAATTAATTGCAACTGATTTTCATACTTTTTATGAGAAATGCAGAGTAGTAGACGAGAATAATATACCTTTAACAAAAGCTAGGCTTCTTTTAGTCAAAGGGATAGAGACCATGTTAAAGACTCTCTTTAATCTTATTGGTATTAATGCTCCGGAGAAAATGTAATGCATACAACACTTTATAGAAAATGGAGACCAAAAATATTTGATGAAGTTATTGGTCAAGATGATATTGTTAGAGTTCTAAAAAATGAGATTAAGTTAAATAAAATCAGCCATGCTTATCTTTTTTGTGGACCAAGAGGAACTGGGAAAACTTCATGTGCAAGAATTTTAGCTAGATCAGCAAACTGCATTGAAGGACCCACAATATATCCTTGCGGAAAATGCCATTTATGCAAATCAATTTCAAATGGAGTCTCATACGATGTCATTGAAATAGACGCTGCATCAAATAGAGGAATAGACAATATTCGCGAATTGCGCGAAAAAGTTAGATTAGCTCCAGTAGAATGCACTTACAAAATATACATAATTGACGAAGTACACATGCTTACGGGAGAAGCATTTAATGCTTTACTAAAAACATTAGAAGAACCACCACAAAACACGATATTCATTATGGCAACAACAGAATCGCACAAGTTGCCAAAAACTATTATAAGTAGATGCCAGCGTTTTGATTTTAAAAGAATTTCATCCATTGATATTGCAAAAAAACTTCAAAAGGAAATTGAAGCCGAAAAGATTAACATTCAACCGGATGCAATAAAAATAATTTCTGAAAGCTGTGATGGAGCAATGCGAGATGCAGAATCGATTCTTGACCAACTATCGGTATTGTCTGACAATGAAAACCCGATAACAGAAGATAATGTTCTTTCGCTGCTGGGAAAAAGTAGTGCAAAAAATCTATACACAATAATCCATAATTTATTCTTTGGAGATTACCCTTCTTTAGTTACTTCTTTAGAAAATTTAGCTCAATCCGGCACAGACATACTTTTATACACTCAAGACATCCTTTCTTATTGCAGAGATATAATTATTATGGCTGAAACAGATGGTAAAAGTTCGTTTTTTAGTATTATCCCAGAGAACGATAATGATATCTTTTTCGAACAAGCCAAAAGAATTCAAATAGGCTATCTTATAAAACTTACTGTAATGTTGTCTAACGTTTTACCTTCAATGAAGTTTTTAACGAGACCCCAACTTCTTCTTGAAACAACATTGCTCCAGCTAAGATACTTAGTTGACCATCCTGTGAGTAAAAGAAAAAAGCTAAACAATCATCACACAATTGCAAAAAAAGACTCTACACACAACAAATCAGCAAGTATATCTCAAACATCGAAAACTTTGAA
>JAGLCW010000011.1 GCA_023146045.1 Caldisericia bacterium | reverse complement strand
GCCATCAATACTCCTTAAGAATACCAAATGTATCCAACTGCGGCTGTCCCTGTCCAATCCACAAATATTCCAGTTGAGAACGGAATACCGCCAAGGGCGGAATAGTCTACAAATGTTACATCTTGTCCACTTGTAGTAGACGTAGTGCAGGTTGCAACCACTTCAATAAGCTGTGTTCCAGTTGCACTTGAGGCGTGGTTGTAGAGTTTTAGGGATGAGGCGTCTGTTCCGCCATTGAGCTGGATCGCCCAAACTATTCCCTTTGATGCTTTCACTACCGCATCGGCAGTAATTCTTTTAGGAACGGGTAACTCTAACTGTTGTTTTAGTGCCATTGTTTCTCCTTAATTAAAATATTTCCTCTAACCAACCAGCAATACCAAAGAGAGCTTCTGCTGCGTCATCGTTTGCGGTTAACTTAATAGCCACAGCTTTGCACGTAGCACTGTATTTCAAATACATGGGAACTGGCAATGTAACAAAAGATGTTCCGGCTCCAACGACTGCATTACCTGTCTCAATATGAATGGAGGGAGATACACCAACAAACGTACCAGTAGCGTCAGCATCAGCCGTGTATCCAATAACCATTTCTACTTCATCACTAGCTGTATGCAGGTGAAGCATAAACCCTTTAACTACAGCCGCCTGTCCTGCCGGTATAGCCTTGAACATTCCTGCGGTAGTTTGAACCACACCACCGCTAAGAGTATCAATACCGTCGCCCTTCATAATAAACGCTCTGCCATCTCTAGCTGCTTCTAATCCGTCGTATGAGTAGGTCGCAGACCTGCCATACTTATCAAGTAAAATCTCAATTTCGGTTCCGCTTGCTTTCGCAGTAGGCAACGAAGTTCTTACAGTACCAAACAACTTATTAATAAAATTCTTCATGTTCTATTACCATCTTCGTCAAAACTAATTCCGACAGAGAACTTCAATCCGGTTGTCCTATCGGGAACCCTAGCGACTAATACGTCTGCATCATGTCCATCTTTTCTATCTTGTCCGAAGCGCTGTCTGATGTCTCTAGCAAGTCCGGCATCCTCAGTTCTCATAATATTGTTGAGGAACTTACCTGTTTTGTTCCCCATCTGGATTCCACCAAGTTTCTTCTTTCCCCTATTTATGATTTCGTATGGCATAGTATCTCGTTTATATCAACTCTAGGATGAATCTCTAAATCCCCGCCAACCGTAGCATTGAAAATTGGTATGGGGCTGGAAGCCCTAGCAAGTTTGTGTGCTTCAATAAAATTGCCGTTCATCCATTCTGTATATTCTCTGTGGTGTGCTTCCTCTGGTAAATAACCTTCCACAAAATGCGTCTTTCCCGATGTCATTCCTAAATCACAACCAAGAAGATATATCTCTGTAGCTCCTTCCAGTACTGCGATCTGCATTGCTACCGATATAGTACTAAACGCAGTACATATTCTGGGCAAGTGCCAGGCTTTAGCTCTTTTGGTGTTCTCCCAACTATAGTCGTGGTGTTCACACCGTTTCACCCATACCGCATTAGGATAGTCTCCAATACCCGTTGGCATGTATTCGTGGTGCATGTGTCCTTCTGGGTATCCGTCTTTCAAATCTTCCCACAAGTAACACTTGATTCCCATATCTAAGTGAAGTTTGACATTGTACTGCCAATCATCCTTTAGATATGGGTTGTAATCAACTTTCATGTAAATGGTTGGTCGCCAATCCGTCTTATCGTAAATAAGGTGGATGCGGTTCATCCCAATGGTATTCTCGCCAATAAGTTTATCTAACGGAGTGTCATTGAGTGACGGGCCATTCCCTAAAACGAACCACCGTGACATGAATTTCCTTTAGGTTGCAACTACGGCTGTCTGCGATTCTTCTAAGTAGGCATTAGCCATCCATTTGGTTCCATCACAAGTTACTACGATGCAACCCCCCATGATCTCACTTCCAGTTGAAAGCGATAGACTGTCAGCTTCGACGTCGTTATCAGCTATCATCTTGTCGGCAGTTCCGCTCGTAACAGTTAAGGCTCTATCTGCGGCAGCATAGAAGTGGTAATTCAATCCACTTGCCATAGCCGGTAGAGTAAAGACAACTGTAGCGGTTGTGCCGCGGTTGTTAAAGAAAGTTCCTGATTCGGAAGCCTTCACGGTATAGCTCACAATTTTTGTTGCGGTGTTAACCTTAAAAGGCATTTCCTTGATTTGCCCATCGTCATTTAGAGTGGGCATTTTCCCCATAAAAGGGGGTACATTAGTTTGTCGAGTTGAAGGTAGAGGCATTTAGTTCTCCTTTACGCCGGTGCCATTGTAGCAGCGACTAGGCCAGGTATTGTAATTACGTTCCAGAACAACCCATCGGAATAAACCATGAATCCACACCCAATCTGCTCTCCGGTAGAAGTGAATGTAACGGAATCGCAAGCTGCGTCATTGAAAGCTGTCATTTTTTGTGACACGTCAGACGTAACCATAAGTTCATGGTTAGACGCCTTGATGAACCAGTAAATCAGCCCATCTTCTCTTGTTGGGAGAGTGAAGTTGTTGTCGGCAGTAGTCCCAACAAAAACCGTTCCAGACTCACTTGCAAGTACGGTGTAGTCTCCAGTTTTTGTTTCGATACGCATGGTGTAAGCGATGTCGTCGATGATGTTGTTTGAATCTAGCCCAGCGGTTTTACCCATGTAGGTATCCATCTGGGTTTGTCGAGTTGAAGGTATAGGCATTGTATCTCCTTATGCTACCGTAACGACGTTATCGCCTTGACCGCGAATTGGAAACGCGTACCAAAGAGAGCCGTCACATACGACCATAGCACCAGTACCAATGATTTGAGTAGATTGGTCAAAGGCAATGCTTGTGGACGTTGCACCATTTCCGGCAACCATTGTACCGGCGGGTGCGGCAATTGTCATGGCAAAATCTTCCGCACTGTAGAACCAATAGACAACATTATCGCTATCAGCTACGGCTGGAAGGGTGAATGTTACTGCGGCAGTTGCACCTTCGGTAGTGAACCATGTTCCTGATTCTTTTACTTTACAGGTATAAGCTGCAACTTTAGCAACCACGTTGAACTTAAAGGCTATATCGTCGATGATATGGTTGCCATCGACATTAGGAGCCAAGCCGTGAAATACATCCATGTGGGTTTGAATAGTTGAAGGTAAGGGCATTTGTTTCTCCTCTTGTATCTCGTCCCTTTCTGGGCGGGTCGCACCGTACCACACCTAATATTAGATTCTGGGCGACAGGTCGTAGGTGACACGACTTTTCAATTCGTCAATCTATTCGCCCAGAAGGTGTTAACTGTCGTACTTTTTCCA
>JAGLCW010000109.1 GCA_023146045.1 Caldisericia bacterium | reverse complement strand
AGTTCTGATGCTGAATATTCTGAATTCCATCCATCAGTTAAATTCATGGATGATAAAAATGTCTTAAAAACAATGTCATCTAAAACATTTGTTAAAAAAATGATGGAGTCATATGCTTCTGCAGGTGTTATACCAACACACACCGAAGATGCTGTTGATATGGCTAAAATCATTAATCAATGGATGGAAAAATATGGCATCACTCCTGTTCACGATGCTATCGTTATTCCTGGTGAAGATGCAGATAAAGTTGGTAATGATTTTAACCGAAATATTGGTGAAACGAGCAGAGACTATTCTATGGTATCTGCCGTTGCTGATGCAATGAGAGAAGTATATCGTGCAACTGTTGGTGCAACATTTAGTGTTGATATAGGAAATCAAAAAGGTGAAAAACAAGCATTTGATATTAAGCTTGATGATATGAGAACACCAGAAGAAAAAGCCAAAGATAAGAAAAAAGCAAAAAGTGATCCACAAGCAGATAAGCCAAGATCATTTGTTGATGAGCTTTTCAATATGGAAAATACAGCTGAAATTGTATGGTCAGAAAGAGAACGTAAAATATTCGCAAATGACATAAAACTTGATCAGCTTCCAACAACAAAAGGTTCAATGCATGAACTAAAAGCTGAGTATAAAAAAGAAAGATATCAAAATGAATTAATCAAGCGTATCAATAGAAGACTTGACAATATGGATCCTTCACAAAGGGGACAGTTTGATACAGAAGAAAAGATAAAAAAATTCGCAATTCATATTCTTCACTTGTCTCCTTCAGCAACAAAAACCATGTCTGAGAAGCAAAAGATAATTCATAATTTAGATATAATAACTCAAGTAACAAATGCACTAAACGGAGAATGTTAAATGGCAACATGTGATTCTACTGAAATAATGAATAAACTATTCGGACCAAATGTATCAGTTCCTGGTGGACCTGCAAACATGAAGGCAGGAATAGAATCAATTGTGAGCCTTGGTTCTAAACGATTAAAAGTCAAGGCAGAACTTGC
>JAGLCW010000108.1 GCA_023146045.1 Caldisericia bacterium | reverse complement strand
ATAGCCTAAATAAAGCTGCTGAATATTTCAATATACCAGTTGATAAATTTTCTGGAATCCTGTGTTTTTTGTTGGGGCATACAAAGAATACGTTGCCAAAACTTGCCAAATTATTTACACCTGAAAATTCGTACACTAGCATTGTTACCACAGAAGAAGTATATTCCTTATGGGAGCAAACAAACTTACTAGAAGACAATAGTTTAGTTGATCTTGCTTTTCCATTTAAAAAGAGCGATTTTGAGCCATTCAGCGTAACGGCTAAAGTAAATTCATTTTCTGACACTAACCAATATTTTTCTATTAAGCGACTAGTATCGTTTGATTGGAAAGTGTCTATTGGGAATAATGCGCTAACACAAAAAGAGTTAGATTCCCTTGTTCAATCAAAAATACCATTGATTCAAGTAAATGGTGAATGGAAAATGTTGAACCGTCAGTCATTGCAACCAATTATTAGAAAAATAAACAAATATAAAAAGAAAACTTCTTTGCAGGACTTATTGTTAGAGAGCATGAGACAAGAAGATTCTTCTATTCAAGTGTCAATTGACTTGAGTGAACAATTTGACAAATTAAAATCTATTCTAAGTGGTTCAATTGACAGAGAAAGCATGAGTTTTCCTGGGGCACTTGAAGATATTCTTAGGCACTATCAAAAAGATGGCATAGCATGGCTTTGGAAATTAAAGCAAGTTTCTTTCCATCCAATACTAGCCGATGATATGGGACTTGGAAAAACATTGCAAATTCTAGTTTTTCTACTGAAAGAAAAAATTGAGAAAAAGCCAAAGAATCCTTCTCTTGTAATTTGTCCAACAGCAGTTTTAGAAAACTGGAAGCAAGAATCTATTCGATTTACTGATTCTCTTTCACTTCACATTCATCATGGGATCGATAGACTACACAATAAAGAGTTTATAAAGAATGCTAAGAATTACGATTTAATATTAACAAGCTATAATCTTGCCTTGCGCGATGTGAAAGAATTGCAAAAGATAAAATGGAACAATGTTATTTTAGATGAAGCCCAGAATATAAAAAACCCACATGCAAAAAAAAGTACAGCAATAAAAACTATCCCCAGTGAATTTAGGATTGCTATGACCGGTACACCTGTTGAAAACCATGTTGGAGATTTATGGTCGATTTTTGATTTTCTTCAGCCTGGTTGGCTAGGTAGTGAAAAACAATTTCAAACTTCTTTTCTTCGTCCAATCCAAAAGAAACGAGATCCAAATAAAACAAAGACTTTACAAAAAATGACTCAACCCTTTATATTAAGGCGTTTAAAAACTGACTCCAGTATTATTCCAGACCTACCTGACAAAATTGAATCTAAGGAATACTGTTTGCTAACAAAAGAGCAAGTTTCACTATACGAAGCTTGTTTAAAGTCTTCTTTAGGAGAAATTGAAAATGCAGAAGGAATAGCAAGAAAAGGAAAAGTACTTACTCTTCTTCTTCATCTAAAACAAATTTGTAATCATCCTGCACATTACCTAAAAGAATATTCTTCAAAGTCATCCCGAGTAGATGATTTAAATATTTCGATAGACCATAGAAGATCAGGAAAGCTAAAACGCTTATGGACACTTCTTGAAGAAATATTTGAGCTTAACGAAAAGGTTCTTTTGTTTACTCAATATAAAGAAATGGGTAGTTTGCTTAAAAAAATGCTAAGTGAGTCTTTTTCAGATGAACTATGTTTTTATCATGGCGGATTAACACGTAAAAAACGTGATGAAATGATTTGCAACTTTCAAGAAAATGACAATGTGAGATTGATGATATTATCTCTAAAAGCAGGAGGAATTGGTCTAAATCTAACTGCAGCAAATCATGTATTTCATATAGATAGATGGTGGAACCCTGCAGTAGAAAATCAAGCTACAGATAGAGCATTTAGAATAGGTCAAAAGAAGAACGTGCATGTTCACAAAATGATCTGCACAGGAACTATGGAAGAAACAATTGATCAATTAATTGAAACTAAATCAAGCATAGCAGACGAAATTATGGGTAGTAAAACTTCTTTGTTAACAGAAATGTCTACAACCCAGTTGAAATCTTTATTTGAATTAAGAAAGGATATCTTAAGTGGGTAATTACTGGGAAGGTGATTTTGATTTCTTTGAAGAAACCAATAGAGTCTATGAGAAAGGGATCAAATCTAATACTCGAAGGGGTGTGTTTGCTGAATCGTGGTTTGGAAAAGAATGGATATCAGATATGGAGACTTATGCACATACTTCAAGACAAGGTAGGGGTAGAAGCTACGCCCGTAACAATTATATTTTAGAACTACAGGTTAAACCAGGCTTATTAGAAGCGCGCGTAAAAGGTTCCTACGATTCCATCTACAATGTAAAAATAAAGTTTGATCAGTGGACTGACGAAGAATGGGAAGCTTTTTTTTCTGTAATACCTAATGATCCAAAACTTGTATATCAAATGATTTGTGGCTCTTTCCCTGAATCAATTGAACAGTTATTAATGAATAAAGGATTAAGCATTGTACCAGGTCTACACCCATGGGAAAATGACGAAGCAGTTTCCTGTAATTGCCCAGATGGCGAGACATTCTGTAAGCATGTTATTTCTGTGTTTTATTTACTTGGTGAGTATTTAGATTACAGCTTTTATCCGCTACTGATCTTGAGAGGGAAATATAGAGATGAGATTGTTAAAAGAATAGTACAAAAAACCTTAAACACTTTAAGCGAAAAAGTGACTAGCGAAGAAAATCAAACATATGTAGGTTCATCAAACAGTTTAATCGAACAAGGCATTGAAGATAAGTTAACTAGAACATTTTCTGAAAAACCGTTTTGGGAAGGTAAAAAACCTTTCCCACCATTTAACTTCCCACCACAATTTATGCAAAATGGACCATATTTTATATCCTTAGGAGATTTTCTACTGTGGCAAGGGGAGAATGACTTGCATGATGCTCTTAGAGCTATCTCAAAAAAACTGTCCAAACAGGCAGAATTAGAACTTAAAACTATCAACCTAGAATCATTCATGGAAGAAATTCCACAATTTAAGTGAATTACGGGGAAGTAACATCCCCATAATTTGACAATTACGGGGAATGAGCATATCATTTGTTTATGCTAATAAAAAGAAAATATGACAATCTAAATTCAATCTTGCAGGATGGAAAAGTTCTTGTTATTTATGGTCCAAGAAGGGTTGGCAAAACCACTCTATTGAATACATATTTAAAAAGCTCAAAACTTAAATATTCGCTAGTTTCTGGCGATGATATCTTTATTCAACAAGCTTTAAGTTCTCAAAGCATCAAAACAATTTCAGAATTAGTTCAAGGATTAGATTTATTTGTTATTGATGAAGCACAACGCGTCCCTTCTATTGGATTAGGATTAAAAATAATGGTTGATCACAACCCCGATCTAAAGGTTATAGCAACCGGGTCAGCTTCATTTGATTTGCAAAATAAAATTGGGGAGCCATTAGTTGGTAGAAAGCGTACGCTATGTTTGTACCCAGTTTCTCAGCTAGAGCTTATGTATCACAGTACTCCATTTGAATTAAAAAGACAACTTGAAGACAGGCTAATATATGGATCATATCCAGAAGTTGTAACTGAAAAATCAACAACCAAGAAAATGCAGATTCTTCGTGAAATTACACATTCATACTTAATGAAAGACATACTGGAATTAGAACGCGTAAAGGGTGCAGGAGTTTTGTTTGATTTACTTAGACTATTGGCTTATCAAGTTGGTAGTTGCGTATCCCACAGTGAATTAGGAAATGCTATAGGAATGGATAAAAAAACAGTAAAAAGGTATTTAGATTTATTCGAAAAAACTTT
The DNA here is from genome assembly GCA_023146045.1 of Caldisericia bacterium. Taxonomy (GTDB): domain Bacteria; phylum Caldisericota; class Caldisericia; order UBA6126; family UBA6126; genus JAGLCW01. The sequence goes on along the minus strand of JAGLCW010000108.1, from coordinate 75 downwards.
TGTTATTTACAACCTAAGAGGTTATAGCAGTAATTTAAGGAAAGAGATAACAAAAAAAGGTAAGTATTATTTCTA
>JAGLCW010000107.1 GCA_023146045.1 Caldisericia bacterium | reverse complement strand
CATCTTCATCATGCAGCAAAACTTCTTGTAATAGTTCAACAGTTAAAGCAAATGTAGAAGTTACTACTGAAAATTCAATACAATCAAATGAATCTTCGCATAAAGAATTACTATCCGAGTTAGTACCATTAGACGGGAAATTTATTTTTCTAGATGTTGGTTCAGATTCTTGTCTTCCATGCAAGGAAATGGAACCAATTATTGAAGATTTAAGTCAGAATTATACAAGTTTTCATACTGTATTTGTTGATGCAAATGAAGATCAATTTACTGCACAAGAATTAGGAATTAGATTTCTACCAACTCAAATATTTTTTGACACTGATGGAAATGAAAAATTTAGGCATATAGGGTATTTTTCAAAAGAAGAAATTTTAAATGTTCTTAAAATGAATGGAGTTGATCTTATCGAAAAGTAGATAAAATGAAATTCTAATATTGTTTAATTGTTCATTTGGGTTTATGGAGGGATCTTATGTGGCAACCAGTTTCTAACAGTCTTTCGGAAGTTGTTGATGAAATAAATCATTCGGTTTTTTTTAGAGAACCAATCGACGAAAAGAGGAAATCTAATCTAGCTAATTGGATATCAAGTAGAATTCACAAAAGTGGCGGTTATAACGGACTATTTGCCCCAACAGAAAAAGATCTTAATGGACCCATTAAAACATTTACTGGTGAATTGGTCACTAGTGTGGCAGGTAAGGCACATTTATTAGGTGAAGAAGCCCTAAATGCATTAGTATCTTTAAATATTCATACCAAAGACATAGATAAATCTATAGAAGATGCAACAAACATTATTGATGCAATGATAAAAGAAAACGAAACAGAAGATAAATACTGTGGATTTTTTTGCTGTGGAAAATGTACAGTTTCATATTGGAGAAATCTAATCAACAATAGATTGTCCAATAGCAAAGAAAGACTAACCCAAGGATTGATTGACCTAGAAGAAAACCGTGACCAAAAGGGAAGATGGAAAAGATTTCCTTTTTACTATACATCATATGTACTTGATGAAACGCCAATCGATAGTATAAAGAGGCAGTTAAGGTACATTGAGCCAGTATTACAAAGAATATCAAAAAGAAAATTTTCCAACGATAAGTATGGAATAAGACGAAAATATATTGTTAAAACGCTTTTGTGCAAAACAAAAAAAATTTAAATGCCAGAAATGGAGATCCAATGAAAAACACTTTTACTAAATGGATGCAGATTATAAGGGCGCAGTACCTAATATTATGCGTTACCCTAAGCGTTATCGGAAATGCAGTTGCTTGGGTAAATGGATCATTCCAATGGAGTATTGCTGTTTTATCTCTGGTAGGACTTCTTTTTGCACATTCTAGTGTAAATATATTTAACGATTATTTCGACCATAAAAGTGGGATTGATGAAAAAACTGATAAGTCGCCATTTAATGGTGGTAGTGGAGCAATACAGGATGAAATTATCACACCTAGGCAAACACTAATTGCTGGAATAATTACATTGTTTTTCGCAGCATGCATTGGAGTTTATTTCATTATTCAAACTAATTGGCAGCTTATCCCACTGTTAATTGTTGCTGGTGCAATTATAGTGCTGTACACACCTGTTTTAATAAAAATTAAAGGTGGAGAATGGTTTTCTGGAATTGGATTAGGAGCTCTGCCTGTTATAGGAACATATTTTGTCCAAACTGGTCATTACAATTTATTAATTATTCTTGTATCTATACCATCTTTAATTCTTGTTCATAATTTACTGCTTGTTAACGAAATACCAGATGCTGAAGCCGATAAAGAAGCTGGAAGAAAAACGATACCAATAATATTTGGTAAAAATGCAGCTGAACAGTACTACACCATAATGCTTATAACTGTTTATGCTTATATTCTTGAATCTATAATTCTTAAAATATTTCCTTATTACTGTTTAATTTCTTTTTTAACAATTCCGTTAGCAATAAAAGCAAAAGATCAGATTAAACTTCCTGAAACTCAATTTCGACCTGTTATGCAAACAAATGTATTGATTGTTCTTTTAACACAATTTCTTTTTGGTATCGGGTTCATATTATTCGGCTTGATACAGTGAGTGATGTCAGAAAACACTGTTGTTACACCCAGGATACACAAAAAGAACTAGTAAAAGGTATATTCTCAACAATATCTGTTAAATATGATTTTCTAAACCATTTGCTAAGCTTTGGACAAGACATATCTTGGAGAAAAAGGACAATCTCTAGTATGAGGTTTTTTTCTACAATGAGGTGTATAGATATTGCAACAGGTACTGGGGATGTTGCCTTCGAGGTAGCAAATAAATATCCAAGTGTTTCTGTGGATGCTATAGATTTTGCGATGCCTATGATCAATGAAGCTAAAAACAAATACAAAAAACATGGCAATAATCTAAATATAAATTTTCAATATGGTGATGCAACAAAATTAAATTTCCCAGATGATTCATTTGACGTTGCAATAATATCCTTTGGAATAAGGAACATACCTAATAAGCAAAAAGCATTAAATGAAATGGCAAGGGTTATTGTTCCTGGTGGTCAAGCTATAGTCTTAGAAATGGTTTCACACCAGAATAAAGTATTTAAAACCTTGTATCAATGGTATTTGTGTTATGGATTGCCGTTTATAGCTAATATTTTTTCTCAAAACAGAAAAGCTTACGAATATTTAAGCAATTCTATAGTACATTTTCCTTCTATCAAAGAATTTCAAAGTATGCTACAAAAAAGTGGTTTGAAACAAGTAAAAAGTGTTGGTATGACACTTGGGATTACTAGAATGTTTGTGGGAATAAAATAAAAAAAACAATTGAGCAAGTAGAAAAGTGGTTCTTTGATTATGTGAGAACATTTGATTCAAAAGATGAATATATGAACGCCAATTTTTCTTTAAAAGAAGTTCATTCCAAAAAAGTACAGAAGCATTCAAAAAACCTTGCAAAATCTTTAGATTTAAATCAAAAAGACATATTGTTAGCTGAAACAATAGGATTGTTACATGATATAGGTAGGTTTTATCAATTTTTTACATACAAGACATACAAAGACACTATATCTGTAAATCATGCTGCCTGTAGTGCCAGAATACTCCAAAACGCACAATTTTTTCACGACCTACCAAATAACTTTTTCCACCAACTTATGGTAGCAACTTATTATCACAATGTTTTTTTGTTACCTAGTCAATTAGCAAGTGAAGATTTGTTTTTTTGTAAAATAATTAGAGATGCCGACAAAATGGATATTTTCAGAGTGATTATTGAAAATCCTGGTGGAGTTATTAGAACAGATAAAGGACCATTTGTTTGGTCTACTGAAATTTGGAGTGCATTAGAACAAGGTAAATGTTGTCTGTATAGCGATGTTAAATCTGAAGCAGACAGAACATTGCTTCAACTATCATGGATTTATGATATTAGTTTCCCATATACATACAACTATTTGTACTCTTCTGGAGTATTTCAAGAATTTGTTAATGTAATTCCACAAACCGTAAGAGAAATGGAACCAATCCAAAAAGCTCTAAACTTTGTAAAGAAAAAAAGTGAAGCATTCTCATCTTTAAAACAATAACAGAATTAAAGACCAGAACTTATCATTTCCTGTTATTAACCAACATATGGGTGCCAATAGGTTTACCAACGATTTTTGAAAGTGGATCACACTTTACTTTAAAAAGGAAAAATATCGGTAGGTTTGTTTGGTTTAAGCTCTCGAAGTTACCTTGTCCTTTAGAAATAATACAATCTGCAGAATTCAAAACTTCTAAGAAATGTTTTGAACAATCTGGTAATAAAGTTCCTGGTGCACGAGATCCATTATCTATAACCTTAGCCACATCCTGCAAACCAACCTGAAATGCATCTTCCATAAGAGCATCGTTTATCGCTGGGGAGCCTTTTACAACTGCAGTAACAATTTTTTTTGGGAGTTGTTTAATAAAAAGCCTATCTAAAACTATTTCTCCAGCATTGTCACAAAGATAAACAATAGATTTAGCATTACTTATTGATTCTCTAAACCTTTCAATGTCACCATTTACATGTTCTTGCTGTGCCTGGAATAGAGATGCCAAAACCTGAGTGGTTTCAAGGTTGTCATTTGCTCCAAAATCTATAATATTCCCGGCTATTGCCATATTTAAAGCCGCGTAAAATGTATCGCTAGAAGAATCTATGAAAGACTCAATCATTGGTGAAATGGACATAATAAGTGAATTATGCTCTTTTTTTAACTCGTAGTAAGGATCTTCCTTACCAGTTTCTTGGTTTAAAATATCGTAAAGCTCCAGCGATAAAGCTGGAGGTGAAAGCGAATGGTCCAACAAGGACATTCTTATCAATATTTTTCTTAAGTACTGTTGTTGTTTTTTTTCATCATCAGTAAATATTCTTATTGCTTTAATCATTTGGCGAGTAAAGCACGGCATGCAGTCAATTGTTGTTATCATATTATTTATTCCTCAGAATCAATCCTTTTGATACTTCCTGCGCCATAAATTGATGGATTCATAACTGGTGAACCTTTGTATTTCACTGAACCGGCACCTCCTATCGACACATTTAAAAGTTCAGTAGCGAATACGGTAGTTTTACCAGCCCCATGGATTGATATAGATGTAGTTTTTGTTTCTAAATTCTCTGCTTGATAATTCCCAGCACCGTTAATAACAATTGTTTGCTTATCGCTTTGACCACTCATAAGAACTGTTCCAGCTCCAGAAATGTCAACACTTACGTTTTTTGAATGCAGGTTTAGATCTGCTTTACCTGAACCATTTATTATTAAAGAAAAGTCTTCACACTGCATGTTTTCACTTTGAACAACACCAACTCCAGAAAGTGTAACTCTTTTTAAAGTTGGAACTTCAACAGTAAAAATAGAGCTACGTGTAGAAGACCGACCAAGCCAATACAATATGTTAAGTGGTTGCTTTAGCTCTAAGTAAAGAACCTTCTTGCAAACGCTTAACCGAATTTTACCAGCTAGCTCATCATCTATCTGCATGGTACATTTAAATGAATCACCATTCTTTATATTTAAAGTTCCAACACAAGAAAATTGAATTGAGTCAAATTCTTCAAAAATGTAATCTTGTATGGTCATATGAACCTCCGAGTTAAATCTATTCTTCTGCTATTTCTACGACATCTTCTGCGTATTCTGTATTTCCGCTATCTTGATTCTGAGCTTCTACACTAGCAACAGGTTCTTCTTCAATTATTACATTAGAATGTCTTCTTGCAGGCTTTCTTTTTCTTGGTTGAGCTTTTTCAAATGACAGTTCAATTCCGCCTGTTATTTTTGCAGCTAGGTTGTATACTATTGCACCGATGCAACCAAAAATGAATCCATATATTGCTCCGAAAATTGGGAGTGAAATAATTAACACAATGGTTAACCATGTCGGTAAAGAACTTCCAATTCCCATTCCTATTGTATCAAGTTCACCTGCTTCAGAAAGTATACCAATAATAGTGTTCACCATTGGTACAATAAAAAGTGCTTGGATAAAACATAGAAATGCTGCGACAAGTGCTACTATATACCCATAAGACAATATGCCAACTTCTTTTAACTTAATCATAACATACCTCCAAAAACTTTAAAATAACAATAATATATATGATAACACAAAGTTAAAATATTAAAACAAATGAGTCTTTTTTAATATCCAGTTTTTACTCGTATTTATCAATATCCTTTTTAGTTGCAATAGGTAGTAGAATATGGAAAGTTGTACCTTTTTTCCAAACAGACTCAACCCATATTCTACCATTATGAAGATCCATTATTCGTTTGCTAATAACAAGACCAAGCCCGGTTCCTTCAGTTTTTGGTTGATCCTTGCTAGAGATTTGACTAAAAGTGTGAAATAGTTTAGGCATGTCATCTTCTTTAATCCCAATACCAGAATCTTGAATTTCAAAGTGTATGTATCCAATATTGTGAACGTTCTTCTTGTCTTCTGGATAATCAGTAGGGTAGTCTGGATATGCTTTAACCATTAAACCACCTTTTGAAGTAAACTTTAACCCATTGCTTAATAAATTAATTAAAACCTGTACTATCATATCTTTGTCAACCATTAGTTTTGGACAATCAGGTGCAATTGCTTTTTGAAGTAAAAGCCCCTTTTGATCTGTTAATGGTGCGATAGAAAAGAATGCTTCTTGTATAATAGATCTTGCTGTAACGGGTTTAGATAAAATTTTGAATCTCCCAGACTGGAATTTTTGGTAATCTAGAATGTCATTAATCAACCTGACAAGTCTATCTGTATTTCTCAAACTTATATCCAAAGCATTTTTTTGCATTGGATTAATTTCTCCGAGTGATTCTTTTTTAACAATGTTAATACTTTCTCTAATTGCAAATAAAGGTGTTCTAAACTCATGAGAAACAGTATTAATAAAAGAGTCTTTCATAATTTCAAGCTGCTTGATAAGAGTAATATCAAAAGCAGATCCCCTATATCCTTTAAATTCACCCTCATTGTTGAAGACTGGAATAGCGTTGATTAGAAAATACAGTAGATTTCCATTGAAATCAAAAATCTTCAACAAGAAATCTTTAAATTGATTTCGAGAGTTGAATATTTCTCTAAAATCTTCAATACCATTTTTTACAGAAACTTTACCATACTCATTATCTTTTAAAGAATTATTGTAAATCTTATTTTCTTTTCTAAGGAACATGCTTCTGAAAGTAGCTACTTCAGGTAGTTTTTCTTTTTCAGGAAAGGAAAGAACTTTGTAAAAGCTATCACTTAGATACACGAAATTTTTATTTTCATCAATTTCCCATATTACTTCCCTGGCTTGACTTGAAACTTGTTCAAATCGTTCTTTACTTGAAATTAAATGCCTTTGTACTTTGCGCCTTAGCATGTACTCAGAGTAAAGATTTGTAAGAACAGAGAACATTTTAATTTCAGCCTCTGTAAAATCATTGCTGGTGTACTTAGAAGTATTCTTTCTGATTATTTCAACGTAACCCCATAAAAAAGTTGAGTCAGCATCAGTGAAAAAAGTAATTGGTAGTAATGCGATATTGTTTTTTATAAGGAACTGAATCAAACCCTTGTCAGCTTCAGCACCGCAACTAGAGGGTTTGTCAAAAATATACGGTTGTATTGAGTTCAGTGTTTTCATTATGGAATCCATACTCTGTATATCAAAAAGATTATAAAGAGGGGTGGTTGTTGGATAATGAGAAGAATTTTCCTCCATATTTTCAGGTATTGGTTGTTTAGAGCAAACTCTTGCATATGTAGACCATGGTGTTTCATTTTTCTTTTCATTTTTCTTGCTAAACCTAACAATACTAACCATGTCTGCCTTTAGCGAATCTTTAAGAGTGCTTATTGAATCTTTTAAAGCATTCATATTTGTTTTTTCTTCTGACAATAAAAGATGACTAATCTCAATTAAGGTTTGTTGTAGTTCATTCCGTTTTTTTAAATCTCTTCTTTGAACAATTTTATGTGTTATGTCATCTATGCGAATTAATGTACCAATAAAACTTCCACCAACTGTAATGTCTTTTTTTGTAAATTCAAAAAACACAGTGTATTTTTGATTTGTTATTTCTTTAAATCTTACTTCCTGATAAATAACAGAAGGTTCTCTAGATTGAAATGCTTGTGAAATTGTTGGATGAGTAAGCAAATATGAACTAAAAGGCTTTCCTACGTATTTTTTTGGGAATGATAAGTCTTTTTGAGCAGAAGGATTTACTGAAATTACACGATCTTTTTCGTCTAAAACAATTATATATCCACCAACATGTTGAAATAAAAAGTCGTAAGCTATTGGTTTCACATTTAAAAATTGTAGTTTATATATAGTTAAATAAAGCAGAATTGATGACAGTGAAAAACCAAGTACAGTAAAGTCAATGCCTTTCATTGGAAATGCACCAGTTAAATATAATATGTTTCCAACAAAAGGAAGTAAGCAAGCAATGATTAAAATGAAATACCTGTATCTAAATAAAGGCTCTGTTCGCAATGTTTGATTGAATAAAATAACAAGCGTTGCTAATGATACCATATAAGAGTATGTTGCAGCAACATAAACAAGTACCCCGTGTTTGTAGATTAAAAGATTACCATACGTACCGGGAACTACATCAATAGATCTCCAAACTAGGTTGTGAAAAGTTCCATCTGTTGCTACAAAAAATAACAGAATACAAGGAATAATTAAAAGGTAGTAGAACACTGATCTATTCCACTTTGTGTTTTTGTAAATATATGAGTAAATACATTCATAGAAAAACACTGCTACTGTCAATGCTCCAATGTAAGAAATCTTGGAAAATAGTATTTTTAAGGATGTTTCAGAAACTAAGAATTCTGTGGCTTGTGCAGTCATCCATATTGTTATTGAAAAAAGCATAAGGAATAAAAAAATTCCACCAGGTTGTTTGCGTTGTTTCCACGTGTAAAACATAAGAACTAACGTAAAACTTGAAGCTGCATATAAAACTATTGAAAACAATTGAAACCATTCCATAATCAAACTCTCAATCTTTTATTACTTAAAAAAACCATTTGCTATGAAACATAAAAATACTGTGTTTCTATAATATTATGCATACATTGTTTAAAAAATGAACGATTTGTTTATAAAAAGATATAACTTCTCAAGAATATTTACTACAATAAAGATGCTGGATTGAAGATGTTAGATTTTTTTGTAATGGGAGTAAAGTTCAAGATGAATACAACTGTTGGTTTTACTATAGTTATTGGCTTATTGACGATGGTTGTATTAATTGAAATTTATCTGTATCATCAAAAAAAACCCAATACAAAAACTCCAACAAGCGAAAAGAATAACAAAGAAAATATTAGTGATACGTCAAATTTATTTCAAGTGTTTCAACAAAATGTGGCTACAACAAGAAAAATTGACAAGATATTCCAACAAGCACCAATTGGGATGATATTATACGATGACAACGGATCTATAGTGAAATTTAACAAGGCTGCTATAGAAATTTTTGGAGTATCTAACCCAGGACAAAATTTCGATAGGGTAAACATGTTAGATTCTGATAGGATATCAAAAGAACAAAAAAATGAACTAAAAAAAGGGAAAAGTTTATATAGAATTATCAAGTACAATTTTGAAAAGATCAGGAAAGATCAGGAATACGACACAATACATAGGGGCGAAAGAACCATAAAGGCTACAATTATTCCAATGATTGATGAGATAAAATTATGGAAAAAACAATATGTTGGTTTTTATGAGGATATTACAGAAATTGAAGAATACAAATACAATAAAAACGAGTTACTAAAATTTACAAACACTGTATTTTGGAATTATGATCCAGAGAAAAAAGTATTCTTTGGTGGTAACGATTTAAAGGAACTAATGAATCTAGAGTTTTCTGAATCTGGAAAAGTAGAAGCATCATTGTCCGATTTGATAGCATTTATACACCCAGATGATAGAAAATTAGTAAAACGAGCAATAGATAAACAACTGGCAGATGAAGGTGTAAACGATTATTACCTGCAATTTAGGGCAGTAAATAAAAACAAAGTAATCTATATAGATTCATTCACACATCAAAAGATTGAAGACGGAAAAGTATTATTTAGCACTGGTGTAATACAAGATGTTTCCAAGAGAATGATATACCGTGATGCAATAAGAGGTATTTCCAAAAATATTGTTTTAAAGCAGGGTGAAACATATCTTAAAGCGATGCTAAGAGAAATGGCAGAAGTTTTAGATTCAACGGCGTCAGGGTTATTTTTTAAAAACGATGAAACCGGGGCTATTACAACAAAGTATGTTTGGAATAACAACAAAAAAGTTTTGCTAACAAATGATTATTTTTGCCACAAGCAAATTAGAACATATCTAGAGAATACATTTATAAAAAATAACAATAGGTTCGACTTTATAGAAACCGAAAAACTTGAAGGGTGTTTAAAAGACGAATTACAGAAGAAAGGTATTTTACTTCTAGGAGTACATACACTGCAAGATAGTAGGAAAAAGACTATCGGCATTGTAACAATTATGTTTGATAATGAAGTAGAGCAAACTATTCAATTAAAACAGATTTTTTCAATGTTTGCATCTGGTGTTTCGTCTGAGATTGAAAGAATGCAAAACCTTAAGCAACTAGAAATAGCACTTAAAAGAGCAAAAACCGCTAGCAGTGCAAAAAGTACTTTTTTATCAACCATTAGCCACGAAATAAGAACCCCATTGAATTCAATTATTGGGTTCACGAAGCTTTTAAAAAATGAGAATCTATCCGAAAAAGGTGAAAGCTATTTACAAACGGTAATGCGTTCCAGTGAAGCACTTCTAGACACTATTGAAGACATATTAGATATAACAAAGCTAGAAGCAGAACGTATTTCTCTTCAATATGAACCATTAAATGTCCCCAATATTATGCAAGAAATTTTTGATATTTTTTATATCAGCCTAAAAGAAAAAAACATAAAGTACAAGCAAGAGTTCCCAAAAGATTTTCCTGAAATGTTAATGGACGGTGTTAGGTTTAGGCAAATAATGATGAACATAATAAGTAATGCAATAAAATTTACCCATGAAGGCGAAATATCTGTGAATATTAGACTTTGTTCACCAATTTTGACAAATGAACTCATAGTATCCACAAATTGTAAACCATCGAATTATATAGCTATGTTTGTTACTGTTAAAGATACTGGTGTAGGCATTCCAAAAGAAGATCAAGTAAGAATATTTGAACCATTTGAACAACAAAAAAATCAGAAGCAACAAGGTATCGGTTTAGGTTTAGCAATTTCAAATAGTTTGATTAGTCTTATGGGAGGATCAATACAACTTAAAAGCAACGTTGGAGAAGGTTCTACTTTTACAATGTATTTTCCGTGTTTAGAAAAAGCTTATCCAACAAGTGAACCTAAAGATATATCCTGCATACAACAGTACGATACTTTTGAGCTTGAAGAAGCTACAGCTGAACAAAAATATGATTTAGCTAAAGGCATACCAATCCCAATCATTAAAAAGTACAGCTTACTGTTCGGTCCCTCACTTAGGACATTAAGGCATGGGTTAAGTATAACATTAGTAAAAAATATGGCTGAAGAAATGGTAAAATTTGCTGAACAGAATAATTGGCAAACATTGGCAGAAGAAGCAAATCAATTAAAAAAAACTATCTATTTATTAGATTTAGACCACGTAGACGACATTATTTATAGATTAAGATCTTTACTCTAATATGTTTAACTTAATAATTTTTACCTAGAACTGTTTTTTATATTCACCTTGTAACATCTATGTGTTATAATACTCAAGGTATTGATACAAATATTATCGAAGAGGTGAATACATGCCAATCTACGAGTTTAAATGTGAAGAGTGTGGAGAAAAGTTTGAAGTTTTTGTTACATATGAAGGCATTAAAGATGTTAAATGTCCAAAATGTAAATCACAAAAAATTGAGAAATTAGTTTCAAGTCTTGGGTATATGAAGCATTCAAATCAAACAAGTATTTCTGATAGTTCAGATAGTTCTTGCCCAAGTTGCTCAAGCGGAATTTGTTCTAGTGGTAGTTGCTCTAGCGGAAAGTAGATTTATCCATTTCCAAAAAACTTGCTAGAAAGGAAAAATTATTATGGATGACGTACACAAAACAAACGCAATTAAAGAATTAAAGAAAGAGTTTGAAACTCTTACAGAAGGAATTCATAATAAAGATGAACTTGAGAGATTAAAAGTAAAATTTCTTGGTCGCAAAGGTGAAATTAGAAGTCTTTTTGGAAAAATGAAAGATGTAGCTATTGAGCAAAAAAAAGAATTCGGAGCAGGTATAAACGATCTAAAAGGTTTTGTTGAAAGAAGACTACAATCTCTTTTAGATTCGTTTAGCGTTGGTAGTTCCGAAAAAGACAATAAAAATTACTGTGATTTAACACTTCCAGGAATTAACTTTTCGATTGGGCATCAGCATCCAGTTACACAAGTCATTGATGACCTTTTAGAAATTTTTAGAAGCCTAAATTTCGATGTTTTAGGTGGTATGGAAATTGAAGATACATTCCACAATTTTGATGCATTAAACATTCACAAATGGCATCCCTCAAGAAACGCACAAGATACTTTTTACCTCGACCCAGAACATATATTGCGCACACAAACATCTGCAATGCAAATAAGGGCTATGGAATCTGGCAAGCTACCACTTCGAATTATCACAATGGGTCGTTGCTATAGGCGCGATGCAAGTGACGCTACACACTACCCAGTGTTTCATCAAATAGAAGGTCTTGTAGTTGATAAGAACGTAAATTTCTGCGATTTAAGTGGTATCCTTACAGAAATGATGACAGGAGTTTTTGGAAAACGAGTGGAAGTTCGCTTCCAACCATCTTATTTTCCATTTGTAGAACCGGGTGCAGAAACATTTATTTCTTGCCCTTTCTGCAACCAAAAAGGCTGTTCTATATGCCAAAACACAGGAGTAATTGAATTAGGTGGATCAGGAATGGTGCACCCACAAGTACTAAGAAATGTTGGTATTGACCCAAAAGTGTACAGAGGATTTGCATTTGGATGGGGCATAGAAAGAATAGCAATGTTGAAATATCAAATTAACGATATTCGTCTTTTTTATGAAAACAATATTAATTTCTTGGAGCAATTCTAATGATAGTATCCTACGGATTTCTACAGACAATTCTTAAGAAAGAATGTCCTCCTGCTGAAGATTTTTATAAACGGTTTGGTGAAATAGGATTTGAAGTAGAAAATTACATAAAACCAATAAAAAATAACGTAATTATCGTTGAAGTAATTGAAGTAACAGAAGTACCAGAATACACAAAACTAAAAAAAGTAATACTAACCGATGGAAAAGAAACACACCAAGTTGTAACTAATTGGCAAGGTGTGCAAGTTGGAAACAAATACACATGGGCAGCTCCTGGCACGCAAGTTAACGATTTTATATTAACAAAAAAAGACTTTAAAGGAACCTATAGCGAGGGAATGCTTCTGTCTTATAAAGAACTTCAACTTGAACCTATAAATTTGTCTCATCAAGAAAGAGAAGGACTTTTAGTTCTTCCAAAAGATACACCAATTGGTGAAAATTTCTATGATCTGTTTTGGTTATCTAAACCAGCATTTGATTTAAAAATTCCATACAATAGACCAGATTGCTATTCTATGGTTGGATTATTGCGTGAAATTGTTGCTGCATTTAGTTTAAATATTTCTCCTTCAGAGAGAAAAAAAATTCATCATATATACCCAGGGTTTTCAGAAATTCTTTTAAAAAGAAATGTTAAAAACGAAAATTTTAAAGGCATTAAAGTATCTAATAAAACCGATTGCCCATACTATGCTGGAGCTTTAATTAGCGGAGTTTCAATAAAACCAAGTTTGTATGAAATAAGAAGAAGGCTTTTTGCTTTCAGAATAAGACCAATAAATAATGTTGTAGATATAGCTAACCTAGTTATGTTTTATTATCAGCAACCACTGCACACATTTGATTTTGACAGACTAGTTGGAAAAACTATAGAAGTGAGAAATCCAATTTCTCCTGAAGTGTTCAACGCAATTGATGGGAAAGAATACTCAATCAACGAAAAGGATTTAGTAATAGCAGACGAAGTAAGACCAATTGCTATTGCTGGAATTATTGGCTCAAGCGACTCAGAAATTGTTGAATCAAGTAGAAACATTTTTATAGAGTGTGCATATTTTAAACCTTCCACAATAAGTGTTACTTCGGCAAGGTTAAATTTAACTACTGATGCTTCTTCAAGATATGCCAGAGGAGTAGACTACAAACAACTAGATGAAATATTAAAGATTTCAACCTACTTGATTTGTGCACTTTGTGGCGGAGCAATTGACGGCGAGTTCATGTTTGTAAAAAATGCATTTGTCCCACCACAAGATATTGATCTATCCCTTGAAGAATATACAAATATAACAGGTCTAACAATTTCAAAGTATCAAGCATCTAATATCTTAAATAAACTAGAAATACCATTTGATAATTGTATGGGCGATATTATGAGAATACACCCACCATCATTTAGAAGAATGGATTTAAAAGAAAACGTAGACATAATAGAGGAGCTTTTAAGGTTTAGTGGTTATGATAAAATAACTCCAACAAAACCTGTTTACGAAATTGAATATAAGCCAGAAAAACCATGGATAAAGATGAATCGCAAAATCAGACAACAAATGATTGCCTTAGGATTTTTTGAAGTTTTAACTGATTCATTTGCTAAAGATGAAGAAGTTAAACTGCTGTATCATTTAGATACTCCTGGTTTAGTACAGGTTCAAAACCCTCTACGAAAAGATCAAAGTTATCTTACCCCAAATAGAGTTCTTGCTCTACTGGCAATCGCTAAAAGAAATATTGCTATGAAAAACAGCGACCTTAGGCTTTTTGAACTTGGCAGTCATTATCTTAATGGAGAGACTAAGCACTTAGATTGGATAGTAACTGGTTTCAATAGATGCCAAACTTGTCATCAAAAACCAAGGCAAATGGATTTTTATTATGCTAAAGGTATCAAAGAGAATTCTATTCTCAGTAGATACAAGATTCCATTTACAACAAAAATCTGCACAAATAACGTTTTGTTTGATAAACAGCAAGCGCTTGATGTAATAGCAGATGGTAAAGTAATTGGAACATATGGAAAAGTAAGTAAAGAAATTCTAGATTATTACGATATCCAGCAACCAGTATTTTATTCTACAATGGAACTGAACCCTATTATGAAATACCTAATTAGGCATGGTGAATACAAACCGGTATCTTTAAATCAAGACATTGTACGTGATATTGCTTTTTTAGTGGATAAGAATGTTCCTGCAGGTGACATTACAAATCAAATCAAAGCTACAGCTGGCATTGTTCTTAAGAATTCAATAATTTTTGATTTGTACCAGGGTAAAAATATTGATGAAACAAAGAAAAGTATTGCTATAAGGTTACTTCTTAATTTTGGACAAAATGCGACCGGAGAACAAATTCAAAAAGTTATTGACTCAATAGTAGAAGATTTAACTACTAAATTTAGTATAAAGTTAAGAAGCTAGTTTGTATAAGTAATTAGCAAAAGGAGGGAAAAGTGGATAAAAAAAGTTTAGAAGTACTAGATTTTGGAAAGTTGAAAGAAAAATTATGTACTTATGCCCGTACACATTCTTCAAAAGAATTATGCCAGGAGTTATTCCCATGCGATTCCTTTGAGGACATCACTGGAGTGCTTGAAGAAACAGACGAAGCACTGAGATTTTTAAATACAAAAGGCGATTTACCTATTAGAGAAAACAAAGATATCGTTGCATATGTTCAAAAATCAGCAATGGCTTCAATGCTTACTGGTAAAGAACTTTTAGAAGTTACAAAATACCTTCATTCACTAGAAGGAGTAACGAGTCTTTTTTCTGGCACAGAAGAAAATTTCCAAGAACTATGGAAATATATTAAACTTATTCCGAATACAGAAGAGATTGTTAAAACAATTGAAGATGTTATTGAGCTAGACGGAAATGTGAAAAGTGATGCTAGTCCAGAGCTAAAGAAAATTAGAAAACAAATATCTCAAACATTGAAAAAGATTGAAACAACGTACGAAAAATTATTGAATTCAACCACTTACGGGAAAATGTTTCAAGATGATATATTAACAAAAATCGACTCTAGGTATGTAATTCTTCTTAAAACTCAATACCGCACACAATTTCCATGTAAAGTTATTGGAAGATCCGACAGTGGTGAGTCTCTATACGTAGAACACATGGACGTTATAAGTTTAAACAACGACTACCACATGTTTCAACAGTTAGAGAAAAAAGAGATAGAAAGAATATTAATGGATTTAACTATAGAGTTAAAAGGGAAATCTACTGGTATTCTTAGAGGAATAGAACAAATAAACCATATAGAGTTTATTCTTTGCCGTGCAAAACTTAGTAGAAGTTGGAATGGATTTAAACCAAAATTAATTGAGCAACCAATTCTAAATGTTAAAGAAGCAAGGCATCCATTGATTCCAGAGAACGAAGTTATCCCAATATCATTCTCGCTTGGAAATGACTTCCGCAGTATGATAATTACAGGGCCAAACACCGGCGGAAAAACTGTAACACTTAAAACAGCAGGATTATTTGTTGCTTTAACCTATTCAGGATTGCTTATACCAGCAACAGACAAGTCTGTAATTGGATTATACACCGACGTTCTTGCAGATATTGGAGAAGAGCAAAGTATAGAGCAGAGCTTAAGTTCTTTTTCGGCACATTTAACGAGAATCATTGAGATATTAAGCAAAGTAAATCAAACTACTCTTGTTCTTTTAGATGAACTTGGTTCGGGAACAGATCCAGAAGAAGGTGCAGCACTTGGTATGGCACTTATAAATGAACTGCATCGTGAAAAAGTTCCACTAATGGTTACAACACATCTTCCTTTGATTAAGTCTTTTGCATATGAGTATGAAAATGTTACAAACGCAAGTGTAGGCTTTGATCTTAGTTCCTTGACTCCAACTTATAGACTATATATTGGTAGCCCTGGAGAAAGTCAAGCTTTTGAAATTGCTCAAAAACTTGGTCTCGAAAAAGAAATGATCACTGTTGCAGAAAAATACATTAACAACAAAACCAGATACACAAAAAATTTAATGAACAGTATCCATAGAACAAAAGAAGAAATTGATGACACATTACAAGAAACCAAAGTAATGAAAGCAAAAATTGAAGAGCAAAAAAGCTATTATGAGAATGAAATTCAGAAAATTGAAACAAAATACAGAATGAAATACGAGCAAGATCGTGAAAAATTTAACAATAGAATGACACAATACATGGAGCAAGCTAAAGAAACTCTTTCAGAGCTTTCCAGACAACAAAGGCACTCAAGAGAAGCAGAATCATTAGTAGAAAAAATGTCTCTAATTGGAAAAAATGTTAAAGAAAACAAAGTGCCAATCGCAGATATCTCTCAATCTGATACAGAAACAGATTCTGAATCACAAGATTGGGTTACAACTCCAGTTGAAAGAGCAAGGGACGTTGAAGTAGGCGATTTTGTTTTTATTCCTGCGATTTCAAAAGAAGCTCTAGTTGTTAAAAAAATACCACGTCAGAAAAAAGTGGAAGTTCAATATGGTCAGTGGAGGCAAACACTTCCATACAAAGATATTGAGTTAATAGCTAAAGATGAAGAAATGCAAACACATGTAGATGTAAATTTAGACCAATTAACCACTTTTTCTCCAGATTTATCTGAACGATTTGATCTTCACGGATTTCATATAGAAGATGCTCTTCCAATACTAGATAAATTTTTAGATAAAGCCTACATGGCAAAACTGCCTCAAGTATATATAGTTCATGGAGCAGGAACTGGTGTAATGCGCGATGCAGTAACAGACTTTCTTAAAAAACATCCACATGTAAAATCCATTAAGCCTGGCGAAAAAACAACAGTGGCATATTTAAGATAGTTTAATATTTGTAACAGTTTAGTTTGATATACAAGCAAAAACATTTAAAATGTAGTAGGTTATGTTGAATATTAACAAAAATTTATATATGAGTTTTGAAAGTGAGGTTGGTGTATGTCTTTATTAGAAGTAAAGAACTTGCATACCTATTTTCACACCATGGATGGTGTAACCAAATCGGTAGAAGGAGTTAGTTTTTCTGTTGAAAAAGGCTCAACACTTGGTTTGGTAGGAGAGTCTGGATGCGGTAAATCCGTTACCTCTCTTTCTGTAATGCAATTAGTAGCTTGTCCACCTGGTGAAATACATGAAGGTGAGATATTTTTCGATGGAGAAGATCTTCTTAAAAAAACTCCAGAGGAAATGAGAAAAATTCGTGGAAATGATATTTCCATGATATTTCAAGAACCAATGACTTCATTGAACCCTGTTTTTACTGTAGGGTTCCAAGTATCTGAAGTTTTGATTAATCATCGAAACATGACAGAAGAACAGGCAAAAGAACGAGTTATTTCTTTATTCAAAGATGTTGGTATCCCAGATCCTGTGCGTAGATTTGACAACTATCCACACCAAATGTCCGGTGGTATGCGTCAACGTGTAATGATTGCTATGGGGTTAGCATGTAAGCCAAAATTGCTAATAGCCGATGAACCAACTACAGCATTAGATGTTACAATTCAGGCTCAAGTTCTTCAATTGATGCGTGAAATTAAAGAAAAAACAAATACTGCTATTATCTTAATAACACATAATCTTGCTGTTGTTGCTGAAATGGCAGACTTCATTGCCGTTATGTATTTTGGGAGAATTGTAGAATATACCGATGTTAAAGAATTATACAAAAATCCAAAGCATCCATATACACACGGACTTTTGAATTCTATTCCAAGGGTAGATAAGCCAAAAACAGATGTCCCTCTACCTGCAATACCAGGCGTTGTTCCAAACCCATACAAATCCCCAAAAGGATGCAAATTTCATCCTCGTTGTAAATTTGCACAAGAAAAATGTAGACAAGAGGAACCACCTTATATACTTTTACCAGGAACCAAAGGACATTTTTGTCGATGCTGGTATCCGGTAAAGAATTAGGGAGTTTATTATGAGCAAAAAAGAAAAAATGACAGAAATTGAAACAAAAGACTACTTAGATGTTAGACATGAAGACATTGAGCCAACTTTTAGCGATGATGTTTTAGTCGGATGCCATAATTTACACAAGTACTTCCCAATTCATGGTGGCTTATTTGGTGCTAAAATAGCAGATGTAAGAGCAGTTGATGGAATTTCCTTTGAGATTAAAAAAGGAGAGACTCACTCATTAGTCGGGGAATCTGGAGCTGGTAAAACAACAGCTGCAAAAACCTTAATCAGATTATACGATTCAACTGGCGGTAATATTTATTTCCGTAGACAAAAAACTGGTTTGTTTGAAGATGTAACAAAGATTAAAGGCGAAGATCTTCGCAGTCTCCGTAAAGAAGTGCAGATAGTTTTCCAAGATCCAAGTGGATCATTAAACCCACGTATTCCTGTTGGAGATATTATTGAAGAACCCATGATAGTGCATGGTATTAAATCAAAAAATGAACGTAAAGATAGAGTAGTAGAGATGATGAAAATAGTTGGACTAAGGCCAGAATACCTTAAAAGATACCAACATGAGTTTTCTGGTGGTCAACGCCAACGTATTGGAATTGCACGAGCCTTGGTTTTAAACCCAGAGCTTGTAGTTTGTGATGAAGCTGTTTCTGCACTAGATGTATCAATACAGTCACAAATTATTAATCTACTGCAAAGACTACAAGAAAAATTTAGTTTAACATACTTATTTATTGCACATGATTTAGCTGTTGTAAGACACATGTCCGATACAATTGGAGTTATGTACCTTGGTAAATTAGTAGAATCTGCACCTAACGCAGTACTTTTCAATAATCCTGCACACCCTTATACTCAAGCCTTACTTAATGCTGTACCTGTGCCTGATCCAGAAATCGAGCATAACAAAAAAATAATTATGGGTGATATCCCATCACCAATTAACCCACCAAGCGGTTGCAGATTCCGTACAAGATGCCCAAAAGTAATGGATATTTGTAAGGTAGAGGAACCAAAAATGAAAGAAATAGAGCCAAGACATATGGCAGCTTGCCATTTACTATAATATAAAGGAGTAAAAATGCTTAACCCTTTAGAGATTACTCAAAAAGTATTTAAATCAGGAATGAGTGGATACAACAAAAAAGAGGTTGATGATTTTCTAGAAGAGGTGAAGCATGATTACGAAGAACTTTATCAAAATGTAGTAACACTAAAAGATGAAAAGTCTAGAATCAGAAAAGAACTAGATCAATATGTATCTACAGGTGAGCAACTACAAAAAGCCTTAACTTTGGCTCAAAAAACAGCAGACGACATAAAGCAATCTGCTGGCAGACAGGCTGATCTTACTATTATGCAGGCCAATGTCAAAAGTCAGCAGATTGTACAAAAAGCAGAAGAAAAATTAGCACAGATTAATAATGTGTACAGAAGATTTTCCAGCGAACTTAGTAGTTATCTTCAAACGTACCAAAATTTACTACAAAAACTAGATTCAGAAGCACAAAAAACAGTGCAAATAGACTGGAATCAACTAGAAGAAGACGAATAAAAAAAACCAGACGGCAACCTGGTTGTTGATTTTGAATGGAGATATTATACGTGAAGATGATTTCTGCAAATTTACGGTCGTTGTTGTGTACTTTTGTTGATTTAGTAATTGTAAATTTATTTTTCGCTACAGTAGTTTTGTTAAGCCCTATGGGTTCAATTTACAAACCATTATATCTAGAATATTGCTGGTTAATCTGCGCAGTCTATTTTCTCCTTTCATTTATTGTTTTCCAAACATCAAAAGTCCTTTGGCAGTTTTTTAGCATTAAAGAATTAGTTAAGCTTATTTTTAGCGTCGGATGTTTTTCTATTGTGATTATTGCATTGCTGTCTTTTTCAAATAGTCAATTAGATAAAACAACTCTTGTATATTTTGTTTTTGTTTCTTCAAGTTTTTTGTTAGTTACGTTGCTGATACCAAGGTTCATTGCTAGGTATTATTATGGATTTAAAACTAAAAAATCAGGTAAACTAATAAACGAAAAAAACGATACTGTCAAAAAGAGAACCATAATTGTTGGTGCCGGTCAAGCAGGGAATAAAGTCCTACGTGAAATTCAAGATTACCCACAAAACAAATATACCGTGATTGGATTTGTGGATGATGACAAATCTAAATCAAGTTGTTGTATTTCAGGTGTCTCAATACTTGGTACAACAAAAAAGCTGAATGAATTGATTGAGATCTACAACATAGATACTTTACTATTGGCTATACCTTCTATCAAAAGTAAACAAAGAAGAGATCTTGTTATAGGTATCAAAAATACTAAAGTAGAGATTGTTACAGTCCCAAGCATATATGAACTATTAAATGGAAACATAGATATTGCTGCATTAAGAAAAATAAAAATTGAGGATTTACTCCCAAGAAAACCAATACAAACCGATTTGTCACAGGTAAAAGAAATAATTTCAGGAAAAGTAGTGTTGTTAACTGGAGCTGGTGGGTCTATTGGATCTGAATTAGCAAGGCAAATAAGTAGTTTTAATCCAACTAAATTGCTTTT
>JAGLCW010000106.1 GCA_023146045.1 Caldisericia bacterium | reverse complement strand
TAAGAGGTCTCAGTGCTACTGATACAGAAGCAACACTCAAAGAGATATACAAGACAATGGGAATAACAAATCCACTTGTTCAACATAAACTCTTTGGAGCGTTTATTGGTTCTGCTCCTGACACCTTTGAAAGTGAAATAGGTAAATCTATTTCAAAAGAGAATCCATTGCTTCAATTAATCATGTACTACCCTGAATTGGTTGGTAAGAACAACAAGTCAAAAGACTTCTTTCACAGAATAGGTGTGTACAGAACCACACGTATTGAATTTCTTGCTACCTTCCTCAATGAACATACAGACAAAAACTTTGCAAGATCAGTAATGCAGGGAACTGCAATAAGTATAGATACTGATACTGCTATTGGAGAAAAGCTCAAGAACAAGATGTTACATTCAATTCTTGATGAAACAAATCTTGATGCAAGGCAGCTAACTGATCCTGAATTTGATCCTGCTCTTGAAAAGCTAATAGACGGATATAGAGACATATTTATTAATGGTTCTGACGTTAAGGCACAAGCAGAATTTATGTCAGAGATAGCATTAAACATTATTGGTAAAGACATGAGACAAGCAAAAGATCCTGGATTCCACGGTAGTATCTTCTCGACACTGTCTATTCTTCATGGATTGTCTGATTTAAGAGATTCTCAGCACACAGGAAAGCCACTTAAGACTTCATATAGAATAAAGCCGGATGCTGCCACTTCAGGTGTCATCCTTACCTTTGCCCAAGGAATAGGTAAAGACGTAACGAAAGGTAGTCCTGAAGATCATGTACTGAAGATGTTTGAGAGACTTGGATACACCAAGGATATGATAGGGAAAACTTCCGAGTTGAAAGATGCATATTATCTTCTTCTTAATGCCGTAAAAAATGCTTCTCTTGCAACATATCATGCGGATACTGTTACATTTGCAATAATGGAAGATCTTGAAAGATTGAAAATATTTAAGAACATAAGAGATCTTGCTAAGCCTATGACTATGGTTACTAACTATCAGGCTGGAGATCTTACTGCCGTGCATTCGACATCGAAAGAACTTGCAGATTCTGTCCTTGATTATCTTATGTCAAATACAACAACAGTTGATGGTTCTGATTACATTAAGAACATGATCAAGAGTACAGATGAAGGTGCAAAGTTTTATAAAGAACATGATATCGATTCGTTGAAATCATGGGAGATAGCACAGCTAGAAGGTGTACACGGACATATAACTAATTTTTTTGTAGAGAATTTATCAACCCAGCTGAGAGAGTTTATAAAAAAAGAACTTGAACCATCTACGGGAAAGTATAAAAGTAGACTTGATAGAGACTATAAGAAACTTGAGAAGGTTTTTAAGGCAGATGTTAAAGACAAAACAAAAACAGACTTGGATAGTGCCAAGCTTGCGATTATTCCTGCAATGACATGGATGTATCTTAACTCTGTAGAGAAAGAAAAGTATGAAGGAATACATGACAGCGTTGCTGCACTTGATTCCGGAACTATTACTCAAGAAGAGTTTAATAATCAAATGAAAGATTTTGCTATATTTCAAAGAGAAATGATCAGAAAATACAGCATGCCACTTACCTCCAGAAGGCAAGTTTTGTCAGTTGTTAGGGGAAAGTATGTAATGCATACTAAAGAGGCTTCTAATGCCCTTACTGCTGCAGTAAATGCTATACATGGTATTGATGCTGCTATCTTCTTCAAATCACACATAGATACGGAAGCAGAAATACAGGACATTTTGTCCCAAGAAGTAAAAGACAGTAACGGAAAAATAATCTCTTTAGGGAAGTATGATCCATCAGGAAAAGGAGACCATGCAAATGGTATACCTCTTACAAAGAATGAGAGAGCAGGTTTTATTACTGCCTTGCATAATGCTTCTGGAATGATTCATGATGCAAATCTTGCTGATCCATACTATAGTCTTATTTATGAACCACATTATAGAGAGAACTCAATATATGTATCATCAAATTATGATGTTGAAGAACAGCTTGCATTCACATATGCATCATACTATTTAGAGAATGGTGTTGGAGTGAATGATGAGTATAGTCACAAGCATGCAGTAGATATGTTAAGAGGTTCAAAAGAAAGAGCAGACAAGAAGAAAGAAGCTTTAAAGGGTATAGATGAAACATCTACTAAATTCTTCGGGTTCCCTGATACAGAACCAACCTCTAATCCTAAGAATCTAAGACCTGTTCCTACAAAGAAAACAAGAACTAAGATTGAAGATGACAAAGAGTTTAATGATGAATTCCTTGGAACTCCTAAAGGTAGTGCTGAGCTTGAAGCATCAGAGAATGAGAATGGAGCATATGACCCTGATTCCCAAAAGCATGATGATACATCCGAACCAAGGATAATGAGGACAGAAGATGATACAAGAGGAGATACAAAAACATGGGAAGATAGTCAGGAGATAGTAGATACTGAAGCAGATTATTTTATTGCTCTTATTGATTCCGGTCAAACATACTGGATGATGGATATTGAGAATTCATGGTCAACAGAAGCAGATCCACTTACACGACCAAAAATAATTGAATTTTATGCAGAAGAACATATAGGTGGAGTACCAACAGGAAGAACAATACATCATAAGTTTTTACCTGAATTTCCGGTACAGTATGACAATACGACAAGAGGGACAGACTACAATAAGTATAGTTACTTCAAAGATGGAGTAAGTGATAATATTGGTTCTGATGGAACAAATCAATTTTATACTGATGATGGATATTCAGCTTTCCTTGATGATATTGGAAGAGCTCTTGCACCAGGAAGTGAATCAGTAAACCTTGTTGCTTACAATGGTGACAGTGCAGACTTCCCATTATTGTTTAAGGAGCTTGATTACAGGATAGATGATAATTCAATAGATGGATATGATGCAATGTATCTTGATATATCAGTGAACAAAACAAAGAGTATTGATAACAGCAATAGAAAACTTGCTGATCAACATAAAGCGTTACCTGTTGGTTCAAGAACCACTATAGACTATGATACTGCACATGATGCAAGTGTTGATGTTCTTATGATGCATGAACTCATGATGCACGATATAAAACAGAGAAAGAAGCAAGAAAGTACATTAGATTTTGACACACAAGAAGATGCAGAAGCAGAGACAGAAATACAAAGAAGAAATGAAGAAGAATTGAGCGAAGCGATAGATGAAATTGTCAATGAGGATAAAAAGGCAATCATAGATGCATTCATAGAAAAGTATGGATACAACTCA
>JAGLCW010000105.1 GCA_023146045.1 Caldisericia bacterium | reverse complement strand
TTTTCTTTAGCCATTTGTTCCTCCTGTGATCTCGGCTAATTGTGCTTCTGGAATTACATCATATTTTGAGAATTCCATCGTGTAACTTCCTCGCCCTTGTGTAATAGAACGAAGATCGGTAGCAAATCCAAACATACTCTTTAGAGGAACCTCTGCAGATACAATTTGAGTTTGCCCTAAGGATTCAATTTGACCAACTTTACCTCTTCTTGTACTAATTAAAGAGATAGAGTCTCCCAAATAGCTTTCAGGAACCACAATGTTAACTTTCATTATTGGCTCTAAAAGCTTTGCTGAAGCCTTCTTAAGTCCGGCGTGAAATGCCTTGGACCCAGCTACGCGGAATGCCATTTCTGACGAATCAACTGGATGATACGAACCATCTACCACCCGAACGCCAACATTTACCACCTCGTAGCCAGCAATTGGACCATTTTCCATTGCGTATTTAATACCTGTTTCAATTGCAGGTATATATTCTTTTGGAATAACTCCCTGCCGAATGCGATTTTCAAATAGAAATTTTTCTCCGGTTTTCAGAGGATAAACTTCTAATTTAACATGAGCATATTGTCCATGCCCACCAGATTGTTTAACGTGTTTGGCCTCACCGATTGCTTCTTCAAATATTGCTTCTTTGTATGCAACACTTGGGCTGCCGGTGTTTACACTAACGCCAAATTCACGAAATAGTCTGTCAATGATTACCTCAAGATGAAGTTCACCCATTCCTGATACAATTGTCTGCCCAGTTTCTTTGTCGAGAGTATATCTAAATGTGGGATCTTCTAGTTGAAATTTACCAAGTGCTCTTACAAGTTTGTCTTGGTCTTGTTTTGTTTTGGGTTCGACTAAAATAGAAACTACTGGTTCTGGGAATGATATTGCTTCAAAACTAATAGGGTGTTTTTCATCGCAGATAGTGTCACCAGTATAGCTTTGCTTGAAACCAACTATACCAGCGATATCGCCAGCTTTAATCATGCTGACATCTTCTCTCTGGTTTGACTTAAGCCTAACTATTCTAGATACTCTTTCTTTTCTTTTACGTTTTGTATTGTATATGTATGAACCTGTTCTGAGAACTCCAGAGTAAACTCTTGCAAAAGCTAGCGATCCAATAAATGGATCCGTTGCAAGTTTGAATACAAGAGCAGATGTTGGTTGATCATCTTCTGGTAATCTTTCTTCTTCTTCATTTGTTTCTGGATTAATTCCTTTAACTGGATCAATATCTTTAGGAGATGGTAAATACTTGATAATACCATCTAATAAGGGTTGTACGCATTTATTTCTAAATGACGTACCGCAAAATACTGGATAGAATACATTTTCAATGCATCCTCTGCTAATTGCTTTGTATATTTCTTCGTTTGAAATATCAATACCATCTAGATATTTTTCCAATATTTCGTCATCGATCTCAGACACTGAATCAACTAAACTAGATCTGTACAATTCTGCATCTTCTAGCATATCTTCCGGTATTTCTTCTTCTGTGAAGTCACCACTACCATCATCATTATAAATGTATGCTTTCATGGTGATTAGATCTATTGCACCTTTAAAATCAGCTTCAGCTCCGATAGGTAGCTGCATCAATACTGGGTTAGCACCAAGTTTTTCTTTTATATCTTCTACGACTTTAAAGAAATCGGCACCAACTCTATCCATTTTATTGACATAGATAATTCTTGGTACTTTATATTTATCTGCTTGATACCAAACTGTTTCAGATTGAGGCTGGACTCCTCCAACACTACAGAATATAACAACTGCTCCATCTAAAACACGAAGCGATCTTTCAACTTCAACTGTAAAATCAACGTGTCCAGGTGTATCAATAAGATTAATTGCATGATCTTTCCAGCTGCAAGAAATTACAGCCGAAGTTATTGTAATTCCTCTTTCTTTTTCTTGTACCATCCAGTCAGTTGTAGTATTTCCATCATCTACATTTCCTAGGCGATGGATTGTACCAGTATAGTAAAGTATTCTTTCTGATGTGGTAGTTTTACCAGCATCAATATGGGCAACTAAACCAATATTTCTTAACTGTCTAATATCTGCACTACTGTCATTTTTTTCGTTGATTTTAGCCATACTTTTTTACCATTTAAGGTGAGAAAATGCCTTATTTGCTTCAGCCATACGGTGCATATCTTCACGTTTTCTATATGCGCCGCCAGTTTTATTCACAGCATCTGCAAATTCTCCAGCTAATTTCTGCACCATAGGTGCTCCTTTTTTCTTTCTAGAAGCAGTTACAATCCAGCGAATAGCTAAAGCTATACCTTTATCGTGTTCGACTTCTGTTGGTATTTGGTAAGTTGCTCCACCAATACGACGTGGTTGCACTTCGACTAATGGCCTTACCTTCTCAGTTGCAGCTTCTAGTACTTCAATTGGTTTCATTTTTGTTTTTTTTGCTGCAGCATCTAATGCTTTGTACAAAATAATGAGTGCACGTTCTTTTTTTCCGTGCAGCATTACTTTTCCCACATATCTACTAAGGAGAATACTATTATACTTAGTATCAGGTGCAGGCGGCTTCTTTGGCATTAATTTTCTTCTTGGCATGTGTATCTCCTCTAGCCTTTGGGTCTACGAGTACCGTATTTCGAACGACTTCTCTTACGATCAGCTGTTCCTTCGGTATCTAAGACTCCTCTAATGATATGATAACGTACACCTGGTAAATCTTTTACACGACCACCTCTAATTAAAACAACAGAGTGCTCTTGTAAATTGTGACCAATTCCAGGTATATATGCAATTACTTCGTAGCCGTTTGTTAGACGTACTTTAGCAACTTTTCTCAAAGCTGAATTTGGTTTTTTTGGTGTCATTGTACGCACAACTGTACAGACTCCTCTTTTTTGAGGACATCCCTCCATTGCACGAGTTTTCGATTTCTTCTTTACGATTTTTCTTGGTTTTCTAACCAATTGGTTTATCGTTGGCATAGCTCACCCCTACGTATATCAATAAATAAATTAACATTTAATTCCATAATTACATTACAACCAAGAACCAATTCTATCAAATATTGATCTTATGTCAATTAAAAGACAATTTGATATTTTCTATTTTCCAGAATCGTATTCTTCAGAAGTTGGTTCAACAACTAAATCAATATCTTGATCTAAATCAACAAGATTGTCAAAAGCTTCATCACTTGATTTTGAACTTTCAAGTTCTGCTAATTCTGAATCAATCTCCTTTTCTAGAGATATTTCTTCTTTTCTAGGCACAAACAAGTCTTCATTGTGGATATTTAATCCTCTTCTGTAGAAACGTAAACCAGTTCCAGCAGGAATTGGATGTCCAACAATTACAGCTTCTTTCATACCTTCAAGATAATCAAGTTTTTCCCTAATAGCAGCATCAGCCAATATCTTAGGAGTTTCTTGGAAAGATGCAGCAGATAAAAAGCTCTCACATATAGATGCAGCCTTTGTAAGTCTAAGAAGTTGAATTTCGCAAATCATCTCTTTTTTCCCTAGACTCTTAAGCCATCTATTCGTTTCTTCTACTTGGTTTCTATCAATTCTGTCACCAGGTAAACAGTCACTTTCACCAGAATCAATTACAGTCATTCTTCGCATCAATTGTTTTACTATAATTTCAACGTGTTTATCGTTAATGTCTACACCTTGACTCTTATATACTTTTTGTATTTCTTTAATCAGGTATTGTTCTGTAGCCATTTTACCACGAGTTTTTAAGAGTATATGCGGATTTAAAGACCCTCGAGTTAACTGATCACCAATTTCAATTTTGTCGCCCTCTTTTATCAATATTCCACTTTCATATCGTATGACATATGGTTTTTTAGAAGTAACACCATCATTTTCAATAGTGATAGACAAATGTTTTCTTTCGTGTTTAATGTGTACTATACCAGATTCTTCTGCAATAACCGCTTCACCTTTTGGTTTTCTGGCTTCAAAAATTTCTTCTACACGAGGTAAACCCTGAGTTATGTCATCACCAGCGGCACCACCTTGGTGGAATGTTCTTAGTGTAAGTTGAGTACCAGGTTCACCAATAGATTGTGCAGCGATTACACCAACAGCCTCACCAACAAGGACATCTTTCCCAGTTGACAAGTCTAGTCCATAACACTTACCACAAACTCCATATTCAGATAAACAGGTTAATGGGGACCTTACTCGGACAGAAAGAATTTTTTCTTTTTCAATTTTCAACGCAATTTCTTCTGTAATTAAATCATTCTTTTCAGCAAAGATACGTTTACCTTTTTTGATCTTTTCAGCTGCATATCTTCCAATTAATCTCTCATGTAGAGGCTCAATTACGTTGTCGTCGCTTATGATAGCACTAACCGCAATACCTTCGACATGCTGAGATACTGGAACATCTTCAATTCCCATTTCTTCTATTGCATTTGCGGCTTCGTAACTAATATAGTCACCTTTTTTTAGAAATAGTTCTTTATTTTCAGGATTAAGAATATCAGCATCAGAATATAGCCCTACTATTTGAGGCGCTATTTTTCTGATTGTTTTACCAGCAGCAATTTTTTTATGTTTGACTATGTGCTCGCAGTCATTCTCTCTAACAATAACTGAATGTGCAACATCTACAAGTCGTCTTGTTAAATATCCAGAATCTGATGTCTTCAATGCAGTATCAGCCTGTCCTTTTCTTGCACCATGAGTTGAAATAAAATACTCTAACACAGTTAAACCAGATCTTAGGTTGTTTTTAATTGGATACTCAATGGTTCTTCCAGTTGGATCCTGCATTAAACCACGAATACCTACCATTTGAGAAACCTGTGAAGGGTTTCCTCTAGCACCAGATGATGCCATCATGTGAATTGGATTTGTTGCAGCAAAATTCTTGAAAGCGTCTTTTCTAATATCGGAAGTACAATTATTCCAGTTGTCAATTATCTTTTTATGTCTTTCTTGATCAGATATAAGACCGTCAGCAAATGCTTTTTTGAAAAGCACCTCTGTTTCTTCTGCACTTCTAATTCTATCTTGTAATTTTGGTGACTCTACCATGTCATCTATACCTACGGTTAGTCCTGGTTTTGTTGAATAGTAAAATCCAAGTTCTTTAATTTTTTCTAAAAACTCAACGGTAATTTCTTCACCAAATTTGTGGTAGAATTTCACAATGATTCTTTTCAATTTCTTAGATGTCATCGATTCATTAATAAAGTCTAACTCTGACTGTTCGTGTTTCAGTTTTTTCAAAAGTTTTCGCAAATAAATGTTAAAGATAACTCTCCCAGCGGTAGTAGTCACAGTTTCGCCATCTACTAAAACTTTTATAACATCATGAACAAGAACTTTTTTGTAATCATTGGCTACTAAAACCTCTTCCAGTGAATGGAAAAAAAACTTTGTGTTTTTTGCTTTTGCTTTGTAGTCTTGTGGTTCAAGTGTTAAGTAATATGAACCAAGAACAACGTCATGTATTGGAGCCATACTTGGTAATCCACTAGCAGGAGACATTAAGTTTCTACTAGACATCATCAAAGTTTCTGTCTCAACAATAGCAGGAATTGATAGCGGTACATGGACAGCCATTTGATCACCATCAAAGTCGGCGTTGAACGGCGGACATACTAGAGGTGGGATCTGTATTGCCTTACCTTCACATATAGTAACGTGAAAACCTTCGACTCCAAGTCTATGTAAAGTTGGAGCTCTATTTAATAAAACTGGATGTCCTTTAATTACTTCGTCAAGAACACTCCATACTACAGGATCATATTTTTCAATTTTCAATTTTGCTGAACGTAAACTCTGAGCAAGTCCTTTTTTTGTTAATCTTTCCATAACAAAAGGCTTGAACAGCTCTAAAACCATTTCTTTTGGAAGTCCACACTCATCAATTCTAAGATCTGGATTGACAACAATAACGGATCTACCTGAAAAATCTACACGTTTTCCAAGTAAGTTCTGTCTAAATCTACCCTCTTTACCTTTTAAGATATCAGATAAAGAACGCAATGGCCTATTTCCAGTTCCAAGAACTGGCCTTGTCCTTTTACTATTGTCAAATAATGCATCAACAGCTTCTTGTAACATTCTTTTTTCATTTTGCACCATAATGTCTGGAGCATTCACTTCAAGTAGTCTTGATAATCTACTGTTTCTGTTAATTACTCTTTGATAAAGAGTGTTTAGGTCTGAAGTCGCAAATCTTCCTCCATCTAACTGAAGCAATGGTCTTAGATCTGGAGGAATAACAGGCACAACAGTAAGAACCATATCGCTCGGACTTCTTTCCGTTGAAAGAAAAGCCTGAACAACGCTAAGTCTTTTTACTAGTTTGTTCTTTTTTTGCTGTGATGTAGTATTCATTTGGCCTTTTAATTCTTCACGTAAAGCCAATAAATCAAGTCCATCAAGAAGTTTCTTTACAGATTCAGCACCTTTTCCAGCTACAAAAGAATGTCCCTCTTCAATGGCTCTACGATATTCATCATCTTTTATTACTGCGCATTTTTTGAAATCTGTATCACCAGGATCCACTACTATGTATTTAACAAAATAGACTACTTCTTGTAATGCTTTTGAAGTCATATTAAGCAAAAGAGAGATGAAAGGGACGGTTTTTAGATACCAAATGTGAATTACAGGAGCAGCCAATGAGATATGTCCCATTCTTTCTCTTCTGACAGATGCCCTTGTTACTTCAACGCCACATCTATCACAAATAACACCTTCGTATCTTTTTCCTTTGTATTTACCGCATCTACATTCAAAATCTTTATGCGGTCCAAATATCCTTTCACAAAATAGTCCATCTGGCTCTGGTTTAAAGTTCCTATAACTAATTGTTTCTGATTTCTTTACTTCGCCTTGACTCCAACCTTTAATTTCATCAGCACTAGCAAGATGAATTGAAATGGCTTCATAATCGGTTACTTTAGGCGCTTTGTTAAAGTTATCTCGTCTTTGTTTTTTATCCAAAACGAGAACCCCCTTTTGTTGAACTTATTATGCTCATAATTTTTCTAAATAGCTTCTTCAGCATCTTTTTTTGACTGCTCTACAACTTTTTTCACAACTTTTGGTGGTGCCTCTTCATAATGGGAAAATTTCATTTCGTAAAAACCACGGGCACCAGAAATTGAGTTAACATCAGTAATAAATCGGCTTAATTCATTCAATGGAGCTTGAGCATCAATAATCTGCCAACCTTTAATTTTGTCAACATTCATGCTCATTATTCTTCCACGTTTAGTATTCATATCGTCAATGATTGCACCCATGTATTCTTCTGGTATATGGATTGCAAGTCTCATTATCGGCTCTAATAAAACAGTCCCACCTGCATCTAATGCTTTTCTCAATGCTATGGCACCAGCCATTTTAAAAGCTTGCTCAGAAGAATCTACAGGGTGGTAAGAACCATCATAAATTGTTATTTTTAGGTTTACTATTGGGTATCCAGCAAGGTTTCCTGATTTCATTGATTCATGAATTCCTTTTTCTACTGCTGGAATATATTGTTTTGGTATTGACCCACCAAATATTTTATTTTCAAACTGGTAGGCTTCTCCTTTGTCAGAAGGACCAACTTCCAACCAACAATGACCAAATTGACCATGTCCACCGGATTGTTTTCTGTGTTTTCCTTCAACCTTAACTGTTTTCCGGATAGTTTCTTTGTATGAAACCTTAGGTTCTCTTAACACAAAAGAAACTCCAAATTTCCTTTTTGCTTTTTCCATTGCAACATTAAGATGTGTTTCCCCCATACCGCATACAATTGTTTCTCCAGTGTCAGGGTTTCTTTCAATGACAATGCTTACATCATCTTCTTTGATTTTAGGAAGTACTGAGCCCAATTTATCTTCATCAGATTTTTTCTCAGCTTTGAGGGACATTTTTGCATTTGGTGTTGGCAATGCAATCCAATCCACGTCCAATTTATTATCCGTATCTGAAAGTGTATCTCCAGTTTTTGTGAAACTAAGCTTTGTTAAAGCTCCAATATCACCAGCTTGGATACAGTCTAACTTTACTTCTTTCTTTCCAATAAATGATGCAAGATTACCAACTTTTTCGTTTTCGTCAGAAGTTGAATTGTATATTTTCGTATCACTTTTCAATGTTCCAGAAAAAACTTTTACTAAAGATATTCTTCCAACATATGGATCTGTCATTGTCTTGAAAACTAAAGCACAAAGAGGTCCATTTTTGTCAACTTTGAAAGTTGTTTCAGACTTGTCTTCCTTGATTGCAGTAACATCTCCACGGTCCTGTGGACTTGGCATATATGTGAATATAAAATCTAATATTGAATCTGCACCTTCATTAAGCAAAGCAGCAGAATAAAGAATAGGGTAAACTATTCTTCGGTTAATAGCCTTTTTAAAACACTTTAAAAATTCTGCATGAGAAATCTCGGCTCCGCCCAAGTATTTTTCTAGAATTTCATCATCTACTTCGATGGCTGTTTCTAGCAACTTCACATAAGTTTTTAAAGCCTTTTCTGATAATTCCTCTGGCAATTCACCTTCTTTTCCGTCTTTGGAAAAATACTTTCTGTGAATAATATCAACCATTCCCTCATATACTCTATCTTTAAAGTAAGGGATTTGAACTCTTGCACATTTTTTACCATACTGGTTTTTTAGTTTTTCTGTACATTCTTGTACATTACTGTTTTCTCTATCTATTTTGTTTACAATAAATGCTGTTGGTAAATTATTTTCTTCAGCATATTGAAAAGTTTTTTCTGTTCCAGCTTGTGACCCAGAAACAACATCGACAACAATGATTGCACTATCTGCTACTCTCATTGCAGCCTTTACTTCACCTACAAAATCAAAATATCCTGGTGAATCAAGAAGATTTATCTTTATTCCTTTATGCTCTATCGGAACAAGAGATAAGGATAAAGATATCTGGCGTTTAATCTCTTCTGGTTCAAAATCTGAGACAGTATTGCCATCTAATACTTTTCCAAATCTATCTGTAGTTTTTGTGTTGTAAGCTATTGCTTCAACAATTGACGTTTTACCAACACCACCATGTCCTGCTAAAACTACATTACGGATGTCTTTGGCATCATAAATCTTCATTTTTGGTCCCCCTTGCTAACATTTTTTGTAACTTCAACATCTTTGCTAATATCGTCTTCAGATTCGCTGTCTTTTAAAAGACCAGTAAATTCTAAATCACTATTTATAAAGTTTTCGAAATCGGCATCTAGGTCATCTGGTACGTTGTTAGCGCGACCAGTTAACTCTTCTGGTAATTTCAGTTCAAAGTTATCTTCTTTAAATGTTTCATCTTCAACGATTTCCATTTTTATACCAAGACCCTTAAGTTCATTGATAATTACGTTGAAAGATTCAGGGTTGCTACTGGGTAGAATCAAGTCTCTATTGCAAATAGATTCATAGGCTCTGACCCTGCCTTCTGTATCATCAGATTTTATAGTTAACATTTCGTTTAATGTGTATGCAGCACCGTAAGCTTCTAGTGCCCAAACTTCCATTTCACCAAATCTTTGTCCACCAAATTGAGCTTTACCACCCAGCGGCTGTTGAGTGATTAAAGCATATGGTCCAATTGATCTAGCGTGAATTTTATCTTCAACCATATGGTTGAGCTTCATTATGTAAGAATACCCAACGGTTACCTTATTTTCAAAAGGCTCACCAGTGTGTCCATCATATAGTACTCTTTTCCCGTGTTCTGTTGTTCCATCTTCGTCTAGTTTCATTAACAATTCTTCTGGGGTAACACCAGCAAATGGTGTTGTTACGCAGTATGAATCTGTTTCTTTTGCAAGTATACCAAGTAAGCACTCCATAATCTGCCCAACATTCATTCTAGAAGGTACTCCAAGTGGGTTCAATACAATATCTACCTGAGTTCCATCTTCCAAGTATGGCATATCTTCTACTGGCAATATTTTAGATATTACACCTTTGTTACCATGTCTTCCAGACAACTTATCACCAACTTGTATTTTTCGCTTTTCGCCTATGTATACTTTTACAATTTTATTAACACCAATTGGTAAATTTTCTTCTTCTTGGCGAGATAGTATTTGAACATCAATAACTGTTCCTCTGTCTCCGGGTGGGACTCTTAACGAGGAATCTTTTACGTCTTGACCTTTTTTATCAAACATAGCTCTCCAAAGCTTCATTTCTGGTGTAAACTCGCTCTCAGCCTTTGGAGTAATTTTACCAACCAGAATATCGTTTGGTCCAACTTCTGTACCAACACGAATTACTCCATCTTCATCTAAATTACGCAATTGATCTTCAGGTACATTTGGAATATCTCTTGTGATCTCTTGTGGTCCAACTTTTGTATCCCTTACTTGAACCTTATGTTCTTTTATGTGTAAAGAAGTTAGTATGTCTTCGGAAACCAGTCTTTGATTTAAAACAATAGCATCCTGGTAATTATAGCCACGCCATGGTACATAAGCAGTGAGTAAATTTTGACCTAAAGCCAATCTTCCTCTATCACAGGCTTGGCCATTTATTATTGGTGATTTCTTTGTTATTCTATCGCCACTTTCAACCATAGGATATTTGTTTACAACGGTATCTTGGTTTGTTCGTCTAAATTTAGTAAGTTCAATGTTTTTTGTTTTGTTTATTGTTATTTTTTCAATATTGTTTTTAACAAAACTGACTATCATGTCTCTTGTTACAACTTCATCTTTTCCAACAATAACTTCTGCACCAACAATAACTTCCTCGGCCAATAAAGCTTTTTTGTGGAGTTTTGGTGAAAGAATAAATGGTTCGGCATATTTTAAATCATCTGGAGAAACTAAAACAATATTTCTTGTATTTCCTTCTTTGAGCAGGGAAAAAACAGTTGGTGTTAACTGATGTCCATATTGTATTTTTTCATACATAGGATCAGAGTGAACTAAAATTTTATCGGTAGATATATTGTCCTTTGAAATATATTTAATTTCAAAAACTGGTACTTCTTCCTCTCCACCCATAATCCCATCAACTTTAACCATGGCAATTTTAGCACCAATCAGCCTGTCAATAAGACCTTTTGAGATTTCTCTGCCAGCTGCAATTAAAACCTTGTTGGTTGATGTACAAACATCTTCAATCAATTTGCGACCGATTAATGCTTCATTTTTTTCATATATTACAAGCTCGGCTAGATCTATTTTTTCAAATACTTTAGTATCTGTATACGCTACCGAGGTATAACCTTCGTAAAAAAGCTTATGTAATAAATTTCCGGTAATTGGTTGACCAATTTCTGCTATACCGGGGATATCTTGAGCAAGAATTTTATCAATAAGTGACACATTGAAAGCACCAATAGATACTTTTTCAGTTCCATACTCTGGTGAGGCTATTGCAATTTGTTTTGAATCCACATAAACCACTATTCCTTCATCTGGAGACAATTCAACTGCTCCAGAGTCAACGGCAGCTTTCTCTTCAAGACCTGTACCAGCGTATGGTATTTCAGGTTTAATTAGTGGAACAGCTTGATGTTGCATGTTACAGCCCATTAAAGCTCTGTTGGCATCATCGTGTTCTAAGAATGCAATCAATCCAGCCGAAACAGAAAACACTTGCAACGGTGAAAGATCCATTAAATTTACTTTTTCTTTTGGAACAGTCTCGTAAACATTACCATGCCTGCATAACACATCGTCAGAAGTAATGTATCCATTTTCATCTATAGGAGTATCAAACTGACCAATAAATTTATCTTCTTCGTCATCGGCAATTATTGACACAGTTTCATCAAGAACTTGACAGTCTTTGACTATTTTATAAGTTGCTACAATAAATCCTCTGTCGTCTATTTTTGAATAAACAGCCAATGAATTTATTAAGCCAACGTTCTCACCTTCTGGAGTTTCAATCGGGCAAATTCTTCCATAGTGAGAGTGGTGAACGTCTCTTACTTCAGCACCAGCTCTTTCACGGTGTAAACCGCCAGGTCCTAAAGCAGATATTCTTCTTTTGTGCGTTAATGCAGCAATTGGATTTGTTTCGTCCATAAACTGTGACAATTGACCCATGCTGAAAAATTCTTTTATTGAAGCTTCTAACGGTCTTGGGTTAATTATGTTTGAAGTATGTTTGTGAATTTCTTCCCAAGGAGTAACAGAAATCTTTTCATATGTGTTTTTCATTACTCTATGCAAACCAATTCGCATACTATTTTTAAGTAATTCACCAACAAGTCTAAGTCTTTTATTCCCCAAATGATCTCTATTGTCTGTTTGACCTGTATTGTGCTCAATTTTAGCAAAGTATTGAATTATTCTAACCAAATCATCTTTGGTAATTACTCTTTCTTCGGAATTTAATCCTAGTTTTTTATTCATTTTGAAACGACCAACTTCACCTAAGTCGTTTCTTCTTGGGTCTGTCAGTACCTGTCTGAATTGGATATCTGCATTTTCTTTTGTGTATCGTTCACCTGGTCTTAATTTCATAAATATTAATTTTTTTGCATTTTCTTCATCTTCTGTATTGTCTTCTTCGAGTGTTGCCAAGGCAAATCGTGACAAAGCTCTATCATATATATGAATAACTGAAATATTTGTTTTTGCTATTTCTTCTAGAATATCAAGAGTTAAAACTGTTCCTTTTTTATAAAGGTCTTCTCCAGTTTGTAAGTCGTAGATATCGTCATCTAAAACCTTTCCAGCTGCACTAAAAAATTCTTTTGAGTTTGTTCTTAGTTCTACAACTGTATCATCTTTTAATTCTTCTTTAAGTTCTTGATCAGTAAGCCCTAATGCCCTAAGAACAATGGTTGCTGGAAGTTTTTTACTCCTTTTATCAAGAAACACAAAAACTGCTCCATCTTCGTTTGTTTCAAATTCAATCCATGATCCTCGATCAGGTATAATAGTTGCTTTGTATACTGGATCTCCGGTTTTTACTGATATTGATTTTTCAAAATAAACTCCTGGAGAACGTGTTAGCTGTCCTACTACGACCCTTTCGATTCCGTTTATGATAAATGATCCAGTTGGAGTCATGTATGGAAATTCCCCAACAGCGATCCTTTTATTCTTATCTTGAAGATGAATTTCTTCACCTAATTCTGTATTAGTCAATCTTATAGATAATCTAAGCTCACCTTTGTATGTTTTACCTTTTGTTTTGCTTTCAGAAGGTGTAATTTTTGGAGCATTTATTTCGTACCCTAGAAAGCGCACTAAAACTTTCCCGCTCTCATAGTTAGAATCTGTAGCTTCAAATTCTTTTAACAGCTCTTGAATCCCTTTATCAATAAGCCATTGAAAAGATTGTCTCTGCATCTCCAGAAGATTAGGGGCGCAGAAATCTTGCTTAATTTTGTTCAAATCCTGTATAGTAAATGATTGTTGTGACACTACATACTCCTTATCACCATATAAAACAAGTTTACATGGCTATAAATAACCATAGTAATCCCAGAATATACCAAAAATCAATAAATCTAATTTAACAAACACTTAGTATATTATATACTGTCAATAAAAGCAAAATTTTATTTAACTTTTTAGGAGAAAATAATGATTTCAATTGGTATTGATATTGTAAAAATTGAACGAATAAGGAAAATGTGCGATCGCTATGGCTACAAGTGGTGGGTTAGGTTTGTTGGTTGTGAAAAAGAGTTAATAGATGCCAAGGTTAGAAAAAATGTTTACGAAACGCTAGCCGGTAAATTTTCTTCAAAAGAAGCCTATATAAAAGCAGTAAGTAAATATATAAAAAAACCTGCCCTCAAAGATGTGTCTATTTTACACGATCCAGAAGGCAGGCCTATTGTTATTTCTAATCGGAAAGAAATATATTCAAACCAACTCCAACTAAGCATTTCTCACGAAAAAGAATATGCAGTAGCTGTAGTTTTATTCTCAGATTAATCTTGATATTCTTTTAAAATTCTCCAGCCCTCTTTATGCATTAACTCATTTAAGTCTTCAAGATCTATTCTTCTATCTTTGTTAAAGTCACACTGTTTCTTAAATTCTTTATCGCCTTTTTCTGTTCCAAAAGCTTTTTCAACAACAATTACATCATTTTCATCAATTGTACCGTTCTCATCTAAATCATATGGATTTGGCGATATGTGAACACCGCTAAAGAAAGAAAGGTCAATGAGTTCAAAAGGCACACTGTTTTTACTGCTATCGGAAGCCATGAATTGAATCAATTTAAAAACTATTCCGTAATCACCAGACTCTTTTTTGAAGTTCACTAGAAGATTAAAAATATCTGCAGAGCCATTGAATGGTTCATTAAATTCTACAGTCACTTCCCATTTTCTTGCATTAAAATCAATCGTTGCTTTGTCTTTCAATGCTTTTGATAATGCAACAGCTTTTAAAGAGAAATACTCATCGACTTTGTGCAATTTAATGTAAACTTTCTTCAAATCTGTTGCATTTATAACTTTGAAAGTCATAGTACCAAGGCAAGTATTTTTCTCTTGGTTTCCCATTTGTGGTACATTCCAATAAAACAACGCTGTTTTTTTAGTAGCAAACTTATATAAAGCTGACCCAACAATTTCTTGAGTGTCTTGGTCTTGCAAGAAAACAACAATTCCACACTGTTCAGAAGCACGAGTTGTAAGAACAAATTTTCTAGTCTCTTCGTAAATCTGGTCTGCTTTTAATTTTATTGGCTTTCCTGAAACGCCGTACGGCATTTTTCTTACAGTGTTTCTATTAAAACTTGCTCCATTTTTCAATTGGCAGTTAACCCAATCTTGATAGATTGCAGCAACAATATTGATTTTTCTTTTACCGAAATCTTCTTTTGCTTTAACCTTTACATTGAAAGAATGAGAATCAAAATCGGCAACCAGTTCTATATCAGCAACAGTTGACTTATTCATGGAATATTCTCTAATAACTTCGACATACTGATCAAAATCTAAATAACCATCCTTTGATGGAACACCAATCATTTTAGTTAATCCACCAATAATCACTGTTGGATACGCTGTTATGTCATATTGTCCAGCACGTTTTTCAGTATCTGCAGTAGCCAAGGAATCTCTATAGTGATAAGCCAGATGTACAAAAACATCCTCTTCTCCATTTAAAACCATTTGACTGTAATGAATTCCAGCTGATGCATACGGACATGCTCCACACCAACCACCAGTAAACTGCTCTACTATAACTGGAGAAGGAGACGGTATGAAGTCGTCACCGTCGGCAGCATATACTTTATATGATGGCTCAAAACCTGTAAATGCACAAATGAATGTGAGCACACATATAACGAACAAACCGACAGACTTTTTAAAATTAATCTTCATAACCGCCTCCAAGCATCATTATCTTACTTTAGGATAGGTAATAGTTATTGTTTGAGATTTTCCTTCCCAACCAATTTCTGCACCTAAGCTATCGGTAACAAAGCGAACTGGTACCATTGTGTTACTGCTAATTATTTGACAAGCAATATCCATTTCCATATCTTTACCGTTAACTTTTGCAATCTTTGATCCTATTGTAAGTATTACTTTAGTTCCATCAAGTTCTAATGAAACTGTATCAACGTTTTTAGTTATAGGATGTTTTGTAAATCCTACTTCTGCATTTAAAGCTCTTGCTATGAAACCAAAAGGAACAAGCGTTCTACCGTTTTGAATAATTGGTGTCATAGATAAATCTTGGACTTCTCCGTTTACTGTTGCAGTTTTTTTACCTATAGCCAAAATGATTGTATAACCAAAAGTAAAATTAGTTTTCTTTGCTGTAACATTACCGACTGGGTCGGTAGCAATCAACTCTATAGTTAATTTGCCTAATTTTCTTGGTGTCATTTCGTACGCAAATGAACCGTCTTCTTCTAAATAAACAAATTCACCATCAATTGTTAGTTGTGCTGTTGGGTCAGTTTTCCCTGTAACTTCGAAACGTTTCTTTGTTACAACTTCGCCTTCTTTTGGATATGTAACATCAATTTCAGGTGGCTCAATGTCAAACATAACTTCGTAGTTTAATATCTTTTTGTGACCTGCTTCGTCTTTTGCTAAAACTTCAATTTTGTTAAGCCCGTTTTTTAAGTCAACCATTTTTGAGAAAGTTCCGTCTTCGGGGTTAACAACCACATTTTCTCCATTAATGAATGCAATCAAGTCATACTCTAGTGAATCCACACCAAAACGAATGGTTGCAATGAGCGTAGTACGACCTTCTACTTTAATTGTTGCTTCGGTAGTAATTGTTTTTAATTCTTCTGGAGAACTCATAACAACTTCAGGCAAAACTGTGTCTACTTTAACTACAAATGATTTTGGAGGTTCTACACCTGTGATAGATTCTGCCCAATATGTAATACGTGATTCATACTGACCAATATCGAGAGGTTTTGCATCTCCCCCAAAAGTAATAATCTGATTATCTTTGTCGTCCCAATAAAGCTTGATTACTGCTGTTGGGTCGTCGCAGAAGAAATTTACTACTGGTGGGTTTAAATACCAACCATCTTCACCTTTTTCTCCACCAGATATTTTATACTTAGCCTCTGGTAATGCTGGTGTAGTAAAGAATGTTGGGGTTAAAACAGGATTTTTTTCAACAGATGTGTAAACACTTAATGTATATCCTACTTTTTCTTCATTTGGGTTTCTAATTCCCGCATCTAGTGTTACAACTAATTTAAATATTTCTCCACCGGAAATTGATTCACTCAAAGAGATTTCAATTGTTTGACCTTTAACGGTTACTTTTGAAACTGTTTCTTCGTTAATAGTAATTGTTTCGGCGGATATTTTTTCTGGTATTTCCACATTTTCAGGGAATGTGATTGCAATAAAATCACCTTTTTTCAATGCTCCATTATCGCCAACCATTCCATCAATTGTCCATTCGGAAATTGAGTGTGCATTGTTTGGATCATTCATTACGTCTTCTATTTCTAGTCTAGATTCAATCAGCTCAACAGGTGATGTTAGTAAGTAATCTTTGTCGCTTTCCAACTTATAGCCTAGTTTTACTTCTCCAGCCTTTTTTGAATTCATGATTCCAGTTTCAGATCCAAAAACAACATCTACGGCATCTTCTTCTTCAACAGATACTGCTGAATTTAACTCAACTTCCATACCTTTAACTGCAATTGAAGAAACTGGTTTTCCACCAATTGTAATTTTGGTTTTATCTAGGCTTGTTGGTACTACGGTACCTTCTGGGAATTTTACATTAATTTTCCCACTTGGAGCTAAAGATTTTCCTGGTTCAAGAATAAATGAAAAAGAATACTGTGCATTTTTATTTACTTTTGCTGGAACTATCTTTAACAATGCTCCACCTTTTTCAATTAAATAAGGTATAGACTCTACCCATTCCTTGTCAGCAGGAATTGTAGAAACTTGCAAAGTATATTCGCCAGGTTTTGATGGGTTGACGACACCGGCTCCTTCACTAATTTCAATAACTATTCTACCGCCATCAGCAACCCCTACTGGTGTAATAAATGTCATTTGAGTTCTAACGGCAAGTGGTGGATTAACTAAAGGTTTTCCATTAACAAGAATATATTTTTCTTTGATTTCTTTTTTTGAGAACAAAGTTCCTTCAGGAAATTTAACTCTAATTCGTCCATCTCCTTCACGAAGCCATCCACCTTGTCCAACATTAAAACCAATCTTGTAAGATGCGTTGGCACGGAAAGATGAAGGTTTAACTTCTACTTCTGGCATACCTTCTGGCACACCTATTGCACTAGTTACGATCATAAATGGAGCGGAAGAAACCAATGTTGGCTCTGCTCCAGTTGAGAACCTCCACATATATTCTCCTTGCTCAGGAGGAGTTACAAAACCACATGTATCAGGCACAGTGACTACTATATTTGAATAACCTTCAATTTCTGGATTTAACTCAATATGAGTATTAAATACAAGCTGAATTCCTCCATCAGGAGTTGTAGTAATTTTTGGTAACCCTTGACACGCAGAACAAGGTGAAAGTCCTATAGACATCGACTCAATAATTTGAGTTAAACGTTCTTTCTTTTTTTTCTCATCTTTTGGTATTGGTGGATCAATAATAGTTCCAGCAGGCCAAACCAAAGTAACAGCTTCGTGCACTTTAAGTCTTTTCTCGATTGTAACATTAAACTTGTAAGTAGATCTTGTTGCTACTTTTCTTGGTTGCACGGTCATTACAAAGTTTTTTAAAGCAGACACTGGCTCTGCTTTAAAAACAGAAAAAATACTTCCTAGTAGTACTACGGAAAGAATAACACTTAAAACTTTGTTTGTTCTTGCTTTCATCAAGTCCCCCCTGAGAAACAAATAATAAAAAGCCATGACAGCCTTTCATAGATAATCTTTAACTTCTATGCTAATTTTTTTATAATATTACACTATTCGCAAATTAAAATCAATTCCATTCAGTAACAGTCTTGTAACCTTATTTACTCCAAATCTATATGGAAATTCTTCTATTTCTTCAATTGAAAGAAATAATAAATCTGCATTTTTACCAATCTCAATCATTCCAGATTTGTTATCTAGATTACAAGCAAAAGAAGCATTAATGGTAGCTGCATTAATCGCTTCCTCTAATGTGAATCCCATTTTAAGTATAGCAATCTCAATCATCATCTGCATTGAGTTACACATACATGTACCTGGATTTAAATCGGTACCAATTGCAACAGGTATTCCAGCATCAATAAGTTTTCTACCATACCCTAAATCAGAATCATCATGAGTTAAACCGAATGAAGTTCCTGGCAGAACAACTCCTATCGAGCCAGCCTTTTCAAAACTATCAAATTCTTTTTCCTTTGACACCATTAAATGATCTGCAGATATTGCATT
Organism: Caldisericia bacterium; assembly: GCA_023146045.1. Taxonomy (GTDB): domain Bacteria; phylum Caldisericota; class Caldisericia; order UBA6126; family UBA6126; genus JAGLCW01. Next base: position 56,151 of record JAGLCW010000105.1, on the reverse strand, counting down.
TAGTTCTGCAGCAAGAGATAATCCTCCAATAGCTTCAAACTCATCAACATGCAATTTTGGTCTCAAGCCATAGTTAATACCTGTTTTTAGAATTAATCTTGCTTCTTCAACTGAAAAAACCCCAGCCTCACAAAACACATCAATATTTTCTGCAAGTTTCATTTTTGCAACTTCAGGTGTTATTGAATTGTTAATAAGATTAATGTACTCATCTTTTTTATCTTTGTATTCAGGAGGAACAGCGTGTGCAGCTAACAATGTTCTGGATATATTAACTCCACATTCCTTAGCAGCAATAGTAGCGGCTGTTAGCATTTTGACTTCGTCAGAAATATTGAGTCCGTAACCACTTTTAACTTCAAAAGAAGTTGTTCCGTATCTTATGCATTCCCTAAAAACATTCACAGTGTTTTTGATCAATTCTTCCAGTGACGCCTTTCTAACAGACATTACTGTATCAATAATTCCACCGCCATTTGAAAGTATTTCTAAATAGCTTGCACCTTTCAGCCTTGCTACATATTCTTTTGCTCTATTGCCAGCAAATACCAAATGTGTGTGAGGATCTACAAATCCAGGCATTACAACCTTATTATTAGCGTTAATTTCTTGAAAATTCTTATATTTAGATCGGCAATCATTCATTCTGCCGAAATCAATTATTTTCCCATTTTCTATCGCAACAAAAGCTTTTTTAATTCTAAGCAGCTTGTTTTGTTCAATACCTTTTCTTGGTTTTCCATTTTTACTTTGTGGAGCAATCAACTCAGAAATATTTACGATTAACTTTTGATTCTTTTTAATATGCTCAGCTTTAGTATTCTCAGATTGCATTAGATATTAAACCTTACATGCATTATATCGCCATCTTGAATGACATATTCTTTTCCTTCAAGATAGAAACATCCTTTATCTTTACAAGTTTTAAATGAGAACCCGTTGTCTTTAAAGTCATTATAATGAACAATCTCTGCTCTAATGAACCCTTTTTTAATATCGGTGTGAATTTTTCCTGCAGCTTCAAGAGCTATATTTCCAGAATGAATTGTCCATGCTCTAACTTCATCTTCACCAACGGTAAAAAATGTCATTAAGCCTAATGTATCATATGCTGCGTTGATAAGTTTATTTAATCCAGGTTCTTCAATTTTGTACTCAGAAAACATCATTTCTTGATCTTCATCGTTCATTAAGGAAATCTCTTTCTCTAGTTGAACGCAAAGTTTTGAGTATTTAACTTCAGGATAAGCATCTTTAAAATCAGCTTCTTGTTCTAATGCTGTGTTAATGTGATCTTCGTCCACATTTAAAACAACAATTCTTGGAATAATTGAATTTAATCCAAGATTCTTTACTGTATCCAACTGAAGCAATGAATGATCAATATCTGTTTCTCCTTTTTCAATTAGCTCAACAAGAGTCTTGCAAGCTTCAATTTCCTTTTTAGCTTTTGGATCTTTTTTATGTCTATCTATAAAATTTTCAATTAGCTCAACGTCTTTTAATCTGAAAATTAAGTCGATATCTTCATATGAAGCTTTAATATCAAATGTATCGCCTTCATATGCGCTGTGAGCCTTTAAAAGCAACACAAACATATCAGAAGCTCGTAAATCTTCGTATGGGAATGTTGGTTCAAGTCCAACAGATAAAAAGTTTAATTGTGTGAATGTTATTTTCTTTGGTTTAAAAAAATCAGAAAGTTCATTAACACGGCTATCTGGAACATTTGCAGAACCTATAAGTTTACTCTTCATTTTTGAAACTTTGCCACCAGACAAAATATCAAATAAGTCTTTTTTACCACTATCGTTTGATCCCAATATAGTTGCCTTCACTTTAATAACTCCGGTATTTGTGAAGGAATTTTTGCTACTCTTACACCCACTTCTTCTAGCGCTTCTACCTTACTTGCCGCAGTCCCTTTTCCTTGAGATATTATTGCTCCAGCATGACCCATTCTTTTTTCTGGTGGTGCCGTAACTCCAGCAATAAACCCTACAACTCTCTTCTTAATGTTCTTTTTAATGTATTCTGCTGCTTTTTCTTCAGCATCTCCGCCAATTTCACCGATAAGCACAATTGATTGAGTTTGTGGATCTTCGTTGAAAAGCTTTAATGTATCAATAAAGTTTGTTCCAATAATTGGATCTCCTCCAATGCCAACACATGTCGATTCACCTAAACCTGATGAAGTAATACTGTAAACAACCTCATATGTAAGTGTACCACTGCGAGAAACAACTCCAACATTACCTTTAGCAAAAATATCTCCAGGCAAAATTCCGACTTTACATTTTCCTGGAGATATTAATCCAGGACAGTTTGGTCCAATTAATCTTATGTCTGGTTTTGTTTTTAAGTAAGCCTGTACGGTGACCATTTGGTTGATTGGAATACCTTCTGTGATACAGACAATTAGTTTCACTCCAGCATCTGCAGCTTCAACAATAGCATCTGCAGCAAATTTTTCAGGAACATATATTATTGAAGTATCAGCTCCAGTAGCTTTTACTGATTCTTCCACAGAATTGAATACGGGAACATTATATGCAAGCTGTCCACCTTTTCCCGGAGTAACCCCTGCTACAACGTTTGTCCCGTATTGAACCATTTTTTCAGTATGGAATAATCCGTCTCTTCCAGTTATTCCCTGGACTACTATTTTTGATTTTTCATCTACGAGAATACTCACTATTTACCATCCTTAGAAAGTTTAACAGCATTCTGAATTGCTTCGTCCATGTTTACTGATACATTTATACCAATACTGTTCATTATTCTTTTTGCTTCCTGGTCATTTGTACCAACAATTCTACATGATATTGGCAAATCTATCTTTACTTTTTCAATACCTTCCTTAAAACCATTGGCGATATCATCACACCTTGTAATGCCACCAAAAATATTAATCAATATTGATTTTACTTTTTTATTTGAGGCAATAATTTTTAATGCATTCACAACTTTTTCTGGATTGGAGCTCCCACCAATATCTAAGAAATTTGCTGCAGATCCTCCAAAATGGGTTATTGTATCCATAGTTGCCATAGCAAGACCAGCTCCATTTACCATACATGCAATATCCCCTTCGAGAGAAATATACGTTAAGCTAGCTTCTCTTGCCATTTTTTCTTGTTCTGTTTCATCTGAATTATCATTAACATACTTTGAAAATTCTGGATGGAAAACAAGCCCGTTGTCATCAAGCAATATTTTCGCATCTAGAGCCATGCATTGACCATTATGTATTATAAGTGGATTGATCTCTACGAGGGTTGCATCCTTTTTAAAATAAATATCAATTAGTTTTTCTAAAAAAGATTTGAATACTGAAAAAGAAACTTTTTCGCCTTGTCCTGAAAAGACTTTTTTGTAGAGATTTCTAAGGCTATAGTCTTTAAATCCAAGAATCATATCAAACTCTTCTTTAAAAATCATTTCTGGGTGAGTTTTACTTATTTCTTCAATATCTACTCCACCAGATGGAGAGATAATTACCATTGGTTTTTTTGATCCTCTATGCAAAACAACACTTAGATAGTATTCTTTTGAAACTGTTACTGCTTCAGAAATTAGTACTTTCTCTACTGTGCAGCCCTTAATATCCATTCCTAAAATTTTGGATGTTATATTTGCTACTTCTTCTTTGCTTTTAGCAAGCCTTACTCCACCAGCTTTTCCTCTACCACCAACAGGAACTTGAGCTTTTACAACGCATGGATAGCCTACAACATCTTCTGCAGCTTTAACTGCGTCATCTAGAGACATTACCATAATTTCCTTCGGAGTTAATATTCCAGCACTTCTAAACACTTCTTTTGCTTGATATTCCAATAGTTTCATAACATCCTCCTAAAACAAAATCTCTGAAAGATCATCATTCTTTTTTATTGTTATCCTCTTTACGCTCCAACCATCTTTTAATGGCAAGACATTTACACCACCTCCAGAGTTAAAAGTTCCTTTGTAGCCCTGGTTACGTACTATTTTATTCAAATCATTATTGCCATAACCAAACGGTATGGCTAAAAAATTCACTTTTTTTTGAGTTTCTTCCTCGATAATTTGTTTCGATATTAAAAGATCTTCTGATACTCTCTTTAAATACTGTTCAGGTGTTTCAACAGTTCCATCTGGCAATGGTAGTCTGCTAATAAGAGCAGCATGGCGTCCTTCTCTGTTATCTACAAAATAGTGTGAATTTAAAGTGTGAGATTCCATACAAAAAACTCTTGATGACTGCATTTCACGACACTGTTCCCATGTAACATAGTTGCTTGTAGTTCCAACCCTACTAACGAGCAAAAAGAAAAAACCCTCAATGTTTAGTTTTTTCATGATAGAATAAGCAAATTTGTATGCCCCAGCTAGTCCATCATCAAAAGTTATCAAAACAGGCTTTTTTGGAAGATCTGCTTTTCCATTTATATGACTAAAATAAAGAGTTGGAGAAACAAAACTAAATCCGTTTTCTTTAAGGTAAATCATATCTGCTTCAAATTGTTTAGGGTCTCTTGAAAATATATTTCCGTTTTCACAGATATCGTGATAGTTCAAAACAACTAAGCCGTTTTTATAATGCTTTAATGTAGTTTTTTGAGATGAAAACACTGAGATAGCTTCAGGGTCAGAGTTTGCAAAAGCTAGAAACCTATTGACTCCATTTTCTAAAATAACTGGTTCTGATATCCATACACCGCTTATGTCTGCTTTAACTTTGCTTATAAAATGCCTATTGTTCTGTTTTTCCTGATAAAGATATACTTCATTTCCAGGAGCAAAAATTCCTTTTAGTACAATTTCTTCTGAAAGAACAAACATATCGTTTGTTGGTGAAGTAAAGAATGGTTCAGAATTGCATACCATAAAAACAGTATCGCATTGTATTGTATTACCTCTTTGGTCTTTACTGTTAATTTTTACTATATGAGTTCCTTCAGTCATTGTATAGGGAACAAAATATTTTGTAGTCCATATCAAGTCTTTTTCATCAAAATACATGTTTATGGTTGTACTTTCATCAATTGAGGCTTGTACATTTTGAAGTGTCCCAACAGAACGTAGTGAAATATCTAGAGTAGTTCCACTTCTTACAAGTTTTGACGACACAATAGCTTGTAATGAGGTTTGTGTATTGTCAACAACTATAGAAATGATAGGAGAGTCTACAGCTGATTTTTGTTTTTTACTATCTATGACATATAAAAAATACGTACCATTGTCTAGAGTTCTTGTGTCTAGATTAACCCTATATGCTCCGTCGTCAAAATATAGTTTGTGGTTATAAGCATTTCCTGATGTTTCGATAACTCTTAAAACCAATGAAACGTTCTTTTTGCTGCAATTAGTTAATACTGGTATAAACCCAGATACAACCACTCCAGACTGAGGTTCTTGAATATCAATACAAGATATGGTGTTAGCTGAAACCTGAAATATAGAAGCGTTAAAGCAGATCACAATGAAGATCATGGTAGTAAAAAAAACTACTATTTTTTTTGCTTTATTAAATAACATGTGGAAAATATATTTTTTGAAAGGAATAAAGTCAAGCTTAATGATTACTAAAAATGCATTCATTCTTGACAATTGGTTTTTTCAATTTACCTTTGACCTATGACAAAAAATATTAACCATAATGAAACAAGCTTTCTTGACGGTGGAAAATATCCTTCGAATTACATCTTAATAAATCTAAACAATTTATCTTTAAACTACCACCACATCAAAAATTTAATATCAAAGAATACATCCATAACTGCTATGGTTAAATCTAATGCTTATGGACACGGCATGGTGCCAATATCTCTTCACTTACAAAAATTAGGCGTTGAATCTTTTGGTGTGTTTACACTTGAAGAAGGAATAGAGCTTAGAAATAACGGAATCTCAAAACAAATATTAATTTTTGGACCTCTTTTAAAGCACCAAATACAATATTTAAAAAAGTATAGACTAATTCCAGTTGTTGGAAGTCGAAGTGAAATCAACGCTTTCATCGATGCTGACGGTGGCACTAAAATTCCTATACATTTAAAAATTGATACTGGCATGGGAAGAATTGGATTCTTACCGAATGAAATTCACACGCTCATAAACGATATAAATGAAAATGCACAGCATGTAAAAATTGAAGGTTTCTGCACTCACTACTCAGATGCAGGAAATGAAAACCCAGAGTACACAAAGCTTCAAACTGAGCTATTTAATAATACATTGTTAGCTATCAATTCAGAATATAAAAATCAGTGCAGTATACACGCATGCAACAGTGCTGCATTAATTAGATTTCCTGAATATAATTTCACAAGTGTAAGACCTGGCATTCTTTTTTATGGACTATCACCATTTCCAGAAACCCAAACAGAATGGAGTCCAGTTTTAAGTTTACACTCATACATTAGTGTAATCAAAAAATTACCAAAAGAATCTTTTATAAGCTACAATAGAACATATAAAACAGAAAAACCCACATTGGTTGGTATTGTTCCAATTGGTTATGCAGATGGTATTCCTTTATCGTTGTCAAATAAAGGCTTTGTACTTTACCATGGTTTAAAATGCCAAATAATCGGCAACGTCTGCATGAATCAATTCATGATAGATATATCTCATATTGTTTGTCCATTGATAGGTGAAACAGTAACTATAATTGGTAAACAGGACAATGAAGAAATAACTACTCTAGATGTTGCTTCGTGGGCAAACACAATTCCATACGAAATATTGTGCAATTTGTCTTGTTATATCCCTAGAAGAATAGAAGAAGATTAGTTCTAATGCTAGTCTAGTTAACTTCTATATAAACAATAACTACTGGGTATACTGACACTTTTCCGCGCATATTTTTTGATTCAACAGTTACATAATTTGTTCCCGGATGAAGTTCTTTGTCAAAACTAAATTTCCCATCAAGGTCTACTTCAATTTCTTTTCCAGATACATGAACTTTATACCCATCTGTCCTACCTGAAAATGAAACATTTTTTTCAAATGTTATTAACGAATATGGATCTATTCTTATACTTGGATATTTGTTACTGAGTCTATTAGCTTCCACATGAATAATGTACTCACCAGCTATGGAAGAAATTTTTACAAATCCAGTGTTTTTCCCCACAACCATAAAAAGAGGATTTATGGATATAGAAATTTCTGATTCACTAGCTGTTACCTTTTCTGGTGAACATTCAATCCATCTAGCACCAGACTCAATTTCCAATTTAACATTATTTCCGTTAGCTTCTTTGATATTAATTACAGAAAACGGCGAATCAATGATCATTACATCTCCAAAATTAATTCTAGATTCAGAATACTGTAAGTTTAAATCAGGCTTTTCAGAAGTAACGAATGGGATCTTTATGTCACGAAAAAGTGTTTGCCTTTTTGTTGATACGAAAGAACTATCTCCACCAGAAATACAAAGAACGTACCCCATGTTTGGCTCAAGTAGTGATTCTGGAGAGATAACAAGCTCTTTATATGACGAATTGTATTCCCATCGACAATTGGTAATTTTTCCAACTGAGTCTTGGAAATAGAATTGATTCGTTTTTATTGTATTTACAATTAATCCATCTGTGAATTGAATTTTGAATGCATGGTCTCTGCTTACTTCATTTTGAAATGACTCAATATCGAAAGAAATTGGAACAAGAGAGTATAAGGATGTGTACTGAGAATTGTAAACTTCTTTTGTTTTCATGTTTTGAAACATACACAGGGTACTGTAATGTTCAGCACCCATAGATTGATCCATTGGCATGGTAAATGCTAGATGCAATATTTCTCCAGGATTCAGCACAAGGTGCAAACCGTCAAAAGACGGAAAAACAGTCTCTGCAACATAATCATATGACGAATTTTGTTCTTGAAGACCACTAACCATTGTTAATGTTAAAAATTCTCCTTCAAGTTGCTTTTTTTGAGCTTGCAAAAAAACATCTAGATTGATTTTATTGTTATCTAAATAAACATTCGTATGTATTGCTAATTCAGAAGGAGTATTTAACTCATCTTTAACTAGTTTTTCAAATTTGTCATATATGTCATCATTAACACCAGTTTGTTTGTACGTTCCATTTGAAATAATTGTTGGAAATCCACTGATCCCATAAAAATTTGTTCTGTCTTTTATTGTTTCTATAGAAATTTTATCTTGGCAATGATATCTAATATTTGATACAGATAACTTACCAAATTTACTTTCCAAGTGATCATATAACTCGTAAGCCTTATGACACCAACCACACCATGTAGCTGTAAAAATTTCCAGTGCAACTGTTTTATCTTTTTCAACAAACTCAGGATAGTTCGCTTCTTGATAAGTATTAGATTCAAATTCAGGATGAGCAGAAAGTCCACCAACACTAATAGAAGCAACAAATATCAACACTAAAAACCAGATCAAAATATTGTGTTTCATTTTTTTTACCTCTTTTATCATTATAATAAACTTATGAAAATTAAGTTACATAAAACCAACAAAAATGTAGTTTTTAAAGCATTTTTTATCTTTTTTGTTACCTTGTTTCTTTTTATTCCACAAAATTGTAAAAAAGTCCAAACAAAAATTTTTGAAGAAATTGAACGGTCAATTTTTTTTTCTGATCCGAATGGTTATGGCATTAGAATGTTATCAACTAGCACTGGCAATATTTCCTCTTTAACAAATGGAAACGACGACTATCCTTATTATGTAAGTTCAACTAAAACACTGTTCTTTGTTAGAACTTTTCAAAGAATTGGTAAAGACAGTAAAAAATCAATAAGAACAATCAATATTTTCAAAAAAAATCTAGATACAGACAAAGAAACCAAAATATCTCAACTAACGATGTATATTCCGAGAAGAGACAAAAAAGATAATCTTTATTTTGTAGATAATGGACACAAGCTTATCATCTCCCCTCTAAGAAAAAAATGCATAACAATTGATACAAATACAGGCTCAGCTTTACCAAATGTAAATCCTTGTGAATACTTCAACGAAATCAATCAATACAACTTAGAAGACAATGGAGTATTTGGTAAGGTAAAAACAGAATTATCAGATTTATACTTCCCAGATTCATACAACTTTATTGAAAAAAAGAATTTTGAATCGCTATTCTATTGGAAAAGTGGAAGCCCAATTAGATTCATAGAAGAAAATGTTGGGGGTGAAATATATAACAACTGGTACTATGGACTAACATACTCTAATTTTTCAAACGAGTTATTCTATAGCAAAAACAACTATTTATACAAATCAGATATGGCGATTTCTCAACTTATTACAGAAGGTGTACACCCATTTAGTGTACAGACGGAAAACCTACAATTACAAAAAAATAACTTTCCGTTTTTCCAACTATTTTCAATAACCCCATTGAGTGAAAACAATGATGTCACTGCAGACTATATTTTTACTGAAAACAACCATATGGCGGTCTATCATGATGACAACTTCCATATTTTTGAAAACAATGATTTTATTGGTGGCAAAACTGACAAAAATGATCCAACACATATTTTCGACCACTTGGTTTACTTTGGAAAAGTATCAAAACCTAAAGGAGCTTTTATTCTTGCATCTACGTCATTAAAAGACGATATAACACCAGATACAATCGCAAGCTCTTCTGACAAACCAGATATCGTAAAGATTTTTAATTTGGACCCTTCTGAAAATGATGGGACAATTGATCATACATTTTTCTACATCAATGATCTTTATGATATGCATCTTACATTCAGAAATCTTGATCAAGATACAGATAAACTACCAAATATAATTCTTCATTATACAGCATCCAATTACACTGGGTTTGAAAGAATGCAGGCTTCAGGAAGAGCAATTCAATGGATTGATATATACAAATTTGATGCAGGAAAAAATACTTTCCAGCAAGACAATTATTCTTATGGTTTTGTTTACAAAGAACTTCTAGAAAACCTAAATTCTATATATGAATTTGCTCTAAACGCTAAAAGATCAAATTTACCAATAATGAGCGTAAAGGACCTTGAAATACTCAAAGATAAAATAGATTTAGCCAGATCAATCGTCTATCGTTTTTATGGAGAATAGATTCTTCATCAAGGAACTCTTCTTTTTTGTACATCTTTTTGTATTGAACTATGTATTTTATCTTTGTTAAAGTTTTGATTACGTAATTTTTCAAGCATCTTTATTCTTTCTTCAATCACTCTTTTAGAAATTTCTTCTTTGTCTGGCTTTTTAAAATTATTTTGTATTGCAGGTGTTATTTTTTCCCCATCTAAGAGAATGTTCTTACTGTGTATGGTTTCAATATTTATATCTGGTTCAATCCAGTAATTTATCATACAATTTACACCATCTCTATTAACAAAAGAAACTATTCTCATTCTGCTCCCTATTTCAATATGTTCATCGCCTCTAAGCATTTTAGAAAAATGAACAGGCGTTTTTAGTACAAGTCTTCTACCGTTAATTAATCCAAGCACCAATGTATCGCTGTGTATTGATATAACATTCCCAATAAAAAAGATTGGCCTATTAGGCGATAAAGGTCTAACGTGGACTACGCTTGCAAAATATTTAACTTGTTCAGAATTATATTTTAATTCAACCGAAACTGGTGTTTCTATTCTCAAAGCTTCAATGACTTTATCGTTCGGTGAAAAGAAAATTGGGTATGGAAACCGTTCAACAAAAAAACAGTTGATACTTCTGTTAATACCAGTAATCCTTCCATTTATTACAAAACCATCTTTTGGGGTATCAATATACTTTTTTTGCAAAGATTTAATAGAAGAAATAACCATTTCTGAAGAAATTCTTGATCTCTTGGCAATTAAACCCCAATCCATTCTTCTTTTTCTCATGGCTATCATTTTTTCTATCGGAACATTTGTTCTTTTTGAAATCAAAAGCAAAACAGCAGCTTCTTTTGGAGGAATATTATGTGAATACTTCAATTCAAGTAATTCTACGGGATCAATTTCATATTCATTTTCCAGTAAAGAAGAATACATAAAAGACCTAACATTCTGATCTTGCTTCATCATTTCTGTTGATTTGGTAAGGTCATCGATTGATTTATTCACTCTGTATGAGTTATAAACATCAACAAGTGAACCTTTTTCAGATCCAAAAACAGGAAATATTGATGTCACTGCAATGATAAGAATTACAGCAAAAGGTGTTATAAACTGAAGCAAGTGTTTTTTTCTTTTGTAGTCTTTCCTGGACTTTTCAATCCTATCCATTATCGAAAGTAACATATTATCTTCTACAACATGTTCAGGATCAATTTTCTTAAGATAGTCTTGTATTACTTTATCTTGATACATTACTTTCCCCCTTGCTTTGAATGATTTGTTTGAGTTTTTTTGTTGCTCTGTGAATTCTTACTTTTGTATTTGAAACTGAAAGATTCATTACACTAGATATTTCACCTATTGTTAGTTCTTGAAAATATCTTAATGTAATTATTTCTCTTTCTTTAAGTGTTAGATCGAGCAAACAGTTATTCACATCTTGTATAATTTCTCTTGATGCACCCTGCTTAGCTCTCATTTGATCTATTGAGTAGTCTTGATTAGTGTAAGCCTTCCTGTACTTCTTAATATATGTTCTAGTTTCATTCAATGTTATTCTTGATAGCCACGGATTAAAAGCTCTTCCCATGTCAAATTTTTCAAGATTACCGAAAATTTTAACAAACACATTTTCTGTAACATCATCTGCTTCGTCTCTACTTTTTAGCATATAAAAAACTGAACGAAACACATAATCTTTGTAAAACTTAAACATTTCAGCTTGAGCCATTCTATCTCCACCTCTGGCTTGGTCGATAATTTCTCTATCAATTTCAGTCACAATAAATCATCTTTCTATATTACTATTACTTTTGTTTAAAGCTTTTGTTACACTATTTACAGTATATTTATACTTTTAAAAAAAAGGAATTTTTTAAATGAACAGATTGATGGCAAAAACTATTGAAAAGATTGTTGTATCAGAGGGGAACAAGTTCCTTTCTCTAGACAAAGGTTTTTTAGAATCAGACTTAATTTATTCTCAAAGAAGAAATCCTTCTTTATATGTGCACATACCTTTTTGTAAAATGCTGTGCCCATACTGCTCATTCAATCGATACCCGTACAAAGAAGAACTTGCAAAAAGTTACTATAAAGCATTAAAAAAAGAACTGGTTCTTTATAAAAATAAAGGTTTTCAATTTGATGAAGTATATTTTGGTGGTGGAACACCGACAGTTAACTTAGATCTTTTGGTTGACTTCGTAGAATTTCTAAAAAGCTTATTTTCCATAACTCAAATTTCAATAGAAGCAAATCCAAGCGACATTACAAAAGAATCAGTAAAAAGGTTGAAATCAATCGGAGTGACAAGGCTTTCAATTGGTGTTCAAAGCTTTAAAGACTCAGTCCTTAAAGAAATGGGAAGGCATTCTCACACATCTCGGGAAGCTCAGGACAATATAAAACTAGCTTCTGGTCATTTTAAAACTGTTAATATTGATTTCATTTTTAATTTTCCTTCTCAAACAATAGAAGACATCGTAAGTGATGTAAATTTTGTAAATGAACTTGGTGTAGATCAGGCTACATTTTACCCTCTAATGCCATCACCACATAAAAAAACCAAAATTGAGAGAAAATTCAATTCCATTGACACTCACCGCGAATATTCTTTTTATAAAAAACTTTTATCGTGCGTTGGAAACTCATTTACTCCATCTACATGTTGGTGTTTTTCAAAAGGCACACACACTATTGACGAGTATATCATCAATCATCCAGAATATATTGGTATTGGTGCAGGTTCAATTGGCTTTATCCAGGATACTTTTTTTGTTAACACATTTTCTCCAGAAAATTACATTTCTTTACTTTCTGATAGCAAATTTCCGATTGTAATGAGTAAAAAAGCTTCAAAAAAGGAATCAGCTAGGTATTATATGTTAACTCAGCTTTTTGGAATGAAAATGAACGAAAAAGAATTAAAAGAAAGATATGGGTCTGCAATCAATTCTGAATTACTAGCATTAAGTGCCACAGGAATGATTAACAAAAAAAATGGAGTCTATCATACCACGCAATCAGGTATGTTTTATATTGGCCTAATGATGAAACAGTTTTTTACAAGCCTAAATGGTTTAAGAGAAATTTGTATAAGTAACAAGTATTAGCTCAAATTGTAACAATTTGATTATTGCCAAAGATACAGTATTAAGTAAAATTGGTTTACAATCTACCTAAGGGGGTATTTTTGATGAAAAAATTTATTTCTGCTTTTATTGTGTTGATTTTGACATTCGGTTTAAGCTTTTCTTTATTTGGTTGTGGTGGAGATGTATCCGACAATCAAGATCAGGTAATTGATGGTGGTAGTGGTGGAGGAATTATATCTCCAGAAGAAGCTCGTGACGCTGGTGATTGGGTTTTACCTATTGTGGCAAATCCAAATCCTGAACTTGGTATTGTTGACGAAGTAAACATTAAAGAATTATTAGCAAACCCTGATGTAAAATTAGTGTTAGTAGATTTTTGGGCAACATGGTGTGAGCCTTGCAAAGCTGAAATGCCACATCTTGAAGAAATATATCAAGAATTTAAAGATCAAGGTCTAGAATGTTTAGTTATAACAATTGATTCAAGCAAAACTCTTGAAAACCAGATTAATAAAGATGTAAAATTCCTTGATGTAACATACCCAATACCTTGGGATCTTAAATCAACAGTTAAATCTTCATACGGAATTCAAGCGATTCCTGTTACATATTTGATTGATAAAAACGGTAAAATTCGTTACGAACATACCGGTTTCACTTTAGAACTCATGGATGATCTCTTTGAAGCAATCGGTGAACTAATTAAAGAATAATGAAAATTATATCGGGGAATAAACGCGGGAAAAATTTAATTTCTCCCGCGAATCTCCCTTTAAGACCAACATCTAATAAAGTAAGAGAAGCATTATTCAACATGTTCCGGATGGAAATTCCGGGATGTTTTTTTTTAGACCTTTTTGCCGGTACAGGTGCGATCGGCATTAATGCTATTAGCGAAGGAGCTAAAAAAACTACTTTTGTAGAAAAAAATCCTGTTTGTTTAAAAGCAATAAAAAAAAATTTAAACCATTCTGAGCTACCAATAGAAAAATATACTCTTTTTAGGGAATCAGTAGAACATTTTCTAGTACACCGTTCTATAGATTATTTCTCTTTCATTTTTTTAGATCCTCCATACAATTATACTGTGGATCAATATCTGTTTTTAATACAGACGATTCGTAAAAAAATTTGTGCTGAAACTATTGTAGTTCTTGAACATGAGAAAAAGAACGAAATTAAGCTTATTGCAGCAGCTTTACATCTAAGCTACAAGGAAAAGGTCTATGGAAGGTCAAAACTTAGCATCATGCAAGCCAAAAAACAGTAAACGAGCGGTTTACCCTGGAAGCTTTGATCCGCTGACATTTGGTCATATTGATTTGATTGAAAGATCATTAGGTATTTTTGATGAAATTACCATATTAATCGCAGAAAATAGAAAAAAAAGCTGTTTTCTTTCAACCAAAGAAAGAATAACAATTACCAAGGAATACTTTAAAGAAAATCCTCGCATTAAAGTTGAAACTTGGAATGAATTACTTATTGACTACATGAAGGAAAACAACATACCCGTATGCATAAGAGGGTTAAGAGTCCTATCCGATTTCGAAAATGAATTTCAAATGGCAATAACAAATAAACAACTTTACCCAGATTTTGAAGTTGTTTTTTTTATGAGTAGTATAAGGCATTCCAACTTGAGTTCTTCTATCGTGAAAGAAATTATTCATTTTAACGGTGATATCCGTTTGTTTGTTCCTAAACAAATTGCTGAATACCTAGAAACGAGGAAATAATATGAGCATCATTGACGCTCTTGATCAACTTAACTCTATACTTGATAATGCAAAAGGTGTTCCATTAACTGGAACAGTAATACTAAACAAAGATGTTTTAGAAGACATTATTACTTCAATTAAAAAGAACTACCCAGAAGAAATACAACGAGGACAGACAATTCTACTAGAGAGAAAAGATATCATAAATAGTGCAAGAGAAGAAGCATCAAGAATCATTGATGAGGCCGAACAACAACAGCACAGATTAGTCGAAAAAGAAGAAATATATAGACTTGCAGAAAAGCAAACAAAAAATCTAAAACAAAAAACTCAAGAAGAATGTATTTTGCTATTACAACATCTCAATAAAACTATTCAAGCAATAATAAAAAAACACGAAGAAGAACAAAAGAAAAATAAAGAGGATATTCATGAATCCTACCAGAATATTCTTAACGATATGAAAGAATTTAAAAATGAAAAAATTGATACTATTTAAAGTATCTGCAACCTCTCTAACAAGGTTCAATTAAAATGGGTAAACGGAATGGATATATACTAAATTCATACTCTTATAAGCGAAAACAACAGAGTAAGGTTTTTGGAATAGTTGTTGTATTAATTCTTATAGGAATTGGATACTATTTTTTCCAGCATAGATTTGATATGAAAATTCAATCTGCACGACTCTATTTTTATGATTCTTCCAAACAAGAACTTGTGCCAAATAACAGAAAAATTTCACTATCTGGTCAAACAGAAAAAATAGTAAAAATACTTATTGATGAACTATCTACTCCACCTGAAAATGAAAATCTACAAACATTTATTCCATCTTACGGAAGAATATCAGATGTTACTCTAAATGATGGTGTTTGTGAATTAGTTCTAGAAGGAGATATGGTTTCAGATTCAATACACACAGTTTCTGAAGAAGCTGCAGCTGTATATTCTATTGTAAACACCTTGACAGAACTTGAAAATATCCAAAAGGTTAAACTGTCCATTAATGGAAATAAAAGTCCTTACTTCAAACAATATATATCTATTGCTGATCCATTAGTAAGACTATCTGGTCAATTACCAAACGGAAAACTAGTTAGGCTTTTCTACTACTATTATCCATCAGATAGCTATATAACAAAAAACAAAGAAATCCCATCTTCAGAAGATTCACAAGACCTGATTTATAGCATTGTCAATCAATTAATGATTGGTTTCAAAGATATTCCAGAAATAACGAATTTTTTCCCTTCAGATGTATCTATCAATAATGTGGAAATTCAAAATGGATGTGCAAACATTGATCTTTCAGCAGAGTTTAGAAGATTTCTTTACGGAGCAACAGAAGAACTTTGTTTGATAAACACTATAGTCCTTTCTGTTACAGAATTACCAGATGTTAATCGTGTTAAAATTCTTATTGATGGGAAAGAAACAGACACTATAGGTGGGCATACTGACTCATTTGTTCCATATAAAAGATGGTATGGGTACAGCCTAGAATCAGATTGCATTTACTACTATGTTCTCAAATTAAATCAACATCACTTCTATACCCCTGTATTCAAAGAAACAAAAAAAGATGAAAACTCTCATTTAGTAATAAAAATTTTAAATCGTCTACTTGATGGGCCATCTGCAAAATTAAGAGAGTTAGATATTACAACAGGCATACCTAGCGGAACAAAACTTACTTCTGCCATTCCAGAAGAAAATGGAATACTATCTGTAAACATTGAAATTGAATTGAGCAAATTTTTAAATGCACAACAGGAAGAAAATTTTCTTGAACAAATCATTCTAACAATTACCGAGAATACGGCTTTCAACAAAATAAATTTATATTTTAACGGAGAAACTCTTGAAGCATTACCGTTTGGGACAGAAATAAATAATCCACTCTCTAGGAGAAATGAATGATGTTTATAAAAAAAATATTTCCGCAGATATGTATTTTCTGTGTTATCGTGTTTTCTCTAAATGGTTGTTCTAAAAATAGCACTTCAAAATATGTTTATCACTTAAAAAATTCTCAAGATAACCAGATTCACTCTGTAAAGTCAGACTTCGCCTTGGAAACAAAAAACGATGAAGCCAATTTTTTCCATGCAGTTTTATCACAAAATGGAGAATTAGAACAAGTTTTAGATATTTTTTACACAGACTATTCAGGAAATGTGAAAAGCAATGTTAGATTTGCTCCAAATAGTGAAAATGTATTGGATGAAAATCTTCTTTCTTTTTATGAAACAAATTCACATCTTTTTCTTGTTTGTGGCTTAGTCTCTTCTGGTAAAGATTACAACTATACAATTAATTTTATTCCAATTGACTCAAGCAATAAATTACTAGTTGGAAATAATACTTCTGCTTTTTCAAGTAAAGATATATCTGTTAGCAATTTCTGCTATTTTGATGACCATTTTTATATTTCTGGTCAATTCTCAACAAAAGAATCACAAACCTCATTTGGCATGGTGTCAACTTTTTTAGTTGACGATAGCGGTGAAGTAAATCCTAAAAATGTATCTATTATCCAAGTACCAAACAATGCAAAAACCGGTGGAGTAAATTCGAACGTAGCCTGCATAATTCCAACGTTCGAAAAACAAACTGAAGAAGATAAAGTTGATCCAAAAATTCTTTTTTCCACACAGAATGGCTATGTAGGAATTTTATCACCAAATTTCATAACCAAAAACTGTTGTACGGTCCCTGGTTTCACACCTGGTTTTAGAAATTCAATGTTCATAGATGGTGATAACCTTTACTTAACAAATGAGACAAATGATTCCTATGATCCTCAATTAATAATGATTAAACCTAATGGTAAAACTGAGTGTATAAACTTTTTTAGACAACGTCCAGATACAAAGTATTCTTTTGCATCTATGGACTCAAATCCTTATTCTGCATCAAAAGGTTTGTATGGTTTTGGAACAAAGGATTCTCAGCTAGAGCTAGTAATCACTTACTCTAATAAAAAAGCAAAATCTTGGGAAGCAAAATCTTTAAACTTAACTGGTATAGAATTTGCAAAAGTTCACTCAAATGATTTATATCTAAGTGGTTTTTCAAGTAGGAATTCTATTATTAACTCAGCAATTAGCTTTTTATTCAATTCAAATAATTTAATGAAATGGAACGACAATTTTATTGAAATTGAAGAAAATACTATCTTAGACCAATTTAACTCTTTCATGTATTATGATGATCAACAAAACAATACTCTAGATTGCAAAATTGTTGATCGTGAAGTTTCTTTCGTAAAACCTCTATTTGTTTCAGATTTAACAGACTCTTTCTTTAACATTGAAAAGAGCAAAGAATTAGTATTCAAAGAAAGTAAACTAATTGAGTTAACAAATAGATAGCACTAGCTCTTTAAATTGATAAAAACTTTTGAACATCAAACAACTTTTCATTTATAGGCTTTACTCCGTTTGCTACTTGTTTCATATCAATTAATGTCATTTCGTTATTTTGTATTCCAACAACAACCCCAAATTTTTTCTTTTCAACCATTTCTACAGCTTTTACACCAAAATTAGTAGCTAAAAAGCGATCTTCGAATGTTGGGTTCCCACCTCTTTGAAGATAACCTAAAACACTTACACTTGCTTTAATACCGTCAAGTAAAAATAAAGCATCTGCAAATTTTTCTGCTTTTGCCGCTCCTTCGGCTAAAACAACAATGAAGTGTTTTTTTCCTCTCTCAAAATTCTCTTTTATTCTGATGGACAATTCAGGAATATTGAACGTTTTTTCTGGAATTATTATTGCATCAGCACCAACAGCTATACCGCAATTCAAAGCCAATATACCTCTGTTCCTGCCCATAACTTCAACAACAAACACTCTTTGGTGTGAAGTTGCTGTATCTCTAATCTTATCTATAGCTCCAACAGCATTGTTTAAAGCAGTATCAAACCCGATTGTTCTTTGTGTTCCAAAGACGTCGTTGTCAATTGTTGAAGCAATTCCAACAACAGGAATTCCTTCTTTATGAAGATAGTATGATCCTGTTTGAGTACCATTTCCACCAATTACGACTAGTGCATCAATAGAATTTTCTTTTAAAGACTGAATTGCTTTTTGAATTCCTTCTTTCGTCTTAAATTCTGGTGCTCTTGCAGTTAGTAGAATTGTTCCTCCAGTCGAAAGAATACTTCCAACACTTCTAGAATTCAGCTTTGTAAAATCTCCATTCATTAAACCCAAGTAACCACGTTTAACACCTAATATTTCCATTCCTTTGTATATAGCTGTTCTCGTTACAGCTCTTATAGCAGCATTCATTCCAGGCGCGTCTCCTCCAGATGTTAAAACAGCAATTCTCATTATTGTTCTCCATTCACTATTTCACTAATTCGTTTGAAAAAAGTAGGACAAAAATCCTCATATTTTTCGTATATGCTTCTGTTTAGTTTATACTCTTCTTCTATGTAGTTATATATTGGTTCAACATATATTTGCCCACCATAAGAGCAATTTTTTAAATAATCATTGATTCCATTTTTTGTAAAGTCAGTTTGGTATACTGAAATTGATATGGCCTTTGCAATCTGTTCCGGTAAGTTTCCGTTATTCATACA
Source organism: Caldisericia bacterium (assembly GCA_023146045.1). GTDB lineage: Bacteria > Caldisericota > Caldisericia > UBA6126 > UBA6126 > JAGLCW01. The sequence goes on along the minus strand of JAGLCW010000105.1, from coordinate 36,663 downwards.
ATATTCATAATACTCATCCATTGAGTTTTCGGAATACACTTTTTTACTCAATAAACTCGGTAATTTTTTTGTTAAAACTTTTCTATACAATTCTTCACTTCCAAATTGTAAATATCCATTTATATTGTCATTAACAGATGCTAAGATAAATAGTTTCGATTTGTCGTTTTCGTTCATTTTGTTAGTGAACAAATACATTTTATAAAGCTTTGTTGGACATAACAAAATATGAACTTCTTCCTGGGTTGTCCCAAAAAAATTGCTAGAATCATCAATATACTTTTTTACTTGCTCTTTGTAAGAATAATACTCAGGAAGGAAATTGTAGTAATCTTTCATTATAGCAAAATATTTAGTAAAATTTGACTCATCTTTGAAAGTCTTCAATAGTTCAAAAAAATGTTTTAAATTTTCTTTCTGGTCATCGTCTATATTGTATGAACTAAAATCTACTTCTTGAAAATCTTCTTGTGATAGTAATATTTGGTAAATAATTTCCTCTTTATTCAATTCAACAAATCTCTTGTATTCAGAAACTACTTCATAATTTTTATACTCTGCAAAATACTTTTCTGCCTTATACAAAAATACTGTTCCTAAAAGACTACAATTAGTGTATTCATCTGAAACGCTTAAAAATTCTACAATATTAATCAATTCAATATTTTTATTTGAATACACAAAATATTTTGTTTGCTCTAATTCTGAAGCACCATAAGATGGTAATACAAAAAAACTAAATAAAACAATGCAGACAATACAAACAATCAATCTTTTCACTAACAATCACCTTTTTTATAATAAAATCATATTATTATAGTATCGATATTTTGAATATTACAAATAAAAAATGAATACAATGAAACAATAAACATGGATATTAAAAACACAAGTAATGATATTAAAGAAGCTCTAAGGGAGTCTGTGCGTTCTTTCCCGGATTCACCTGGGGTATATGTAATGCGCAATGCAAACGATGAAGTTTTATACGTTGGAAAAGCAACATCATTAAGAAAAAGAGTAACATCATACTTCTATAATAAAAAGAAATTCCCGAGAATTAGAGACATGATGAATCTTGTAGCAACGATTGACTTCATAACAACAGAATCACCGTACGAAGCATTAATATTAGAATGTAATTTTATCAAGCGATTGCTTCCTGCCTTCAATAGAGCATTAAAAGACGATAAAGGCTATCAATACCTAAAATTTACAAACCACGAGTATCCTGCTTTACTAAAGGTAATGAAAATGAAGAATGACGGTGCTCAATACTTTGGACCATACACAAGTTCAAAAAAAGCATCATATTTACACAGGTTATTGCTAACAACTTTCCACTTAAGAAATTGTAGAAAAAATTTGAAAAGTAAAAACCAAAAGAGCTGTCTTAGGTATCATATGGGGCAATGCACTGGAGTCTGCATAAACAAAACATCTAAGGAAGACTATTCTGAAAGAGTAAACCTAGCAACCCAGTTTTTAAAAAATAACTACCATTCAGTTCGAAACACATTAAAGAAAGATATGTTAAAAGCATCTAGTGAGAAAAGATATGAATATGCAGCTCTTCTGCGTGATCAAATCAAATCAATTGACACTATAAGTAACAGACAGCGTGTAGTTATGGATCAATCTTTTAATGGTGATTTTATTGCAATTTTTTCGATAAACCAACGCGCAGTGATAGATATTTTGAAAGTTAGAATGGGTAAAGTTGTATACGAAGATCACTTTTTTATATACAACACATTTGGAGAAGACCAAAATGGAATTCTTCAAAATTTTATAATCCAATATTACATAGATTTAAGTTTTTTTTCTCCACCAAATTCTATTCTTCTAAACATTGAAATTTCAGATTCAGATAAAATTCAAAGACTTATCAAAGAAAAATTTAATTTGCATTCCACTTTTTCAATAAAAACTCCAGTAAAAGGAAAAAAGAAATCTTTGACAAAACTTAGCTTTGAAAATGCAAAGAAACATTTTGAAGTAAAATTTCCGGAATACATTGATTCATTAAATCCAATTCTTGTAGAAATGCAAAAGCAATTTAGCCTCACTTCTATTCCGTTCCGCATTGAAGGTTACGACATTTCGCACATACAGGGAGTAGATACTGTTGGATCAATGGTAGTTTTTATCAACGGAAAACCAGCAAAAAAGTACTACCGGTATTTTAAAGTAAGGTTAGAATCTTTACCAGATGATACTGGATCAATTAAAGAAGTCATTGAAAGAAGAATTAAGCATACAGACGAAGCATTTGGTGCATTGCCTGATGTATTTCTCATAGATGGAGGTTTGGGCCAACTACATGCAGCAAGTAGCGTTTTAATGGACAATGATGTACTTATACCAGTTCTATCTTTAGCAAAAAAAGAAGAACTTGTATATTCTCAAAAAAGTAACGCACCAATTCGCTTAAATCAAGAAAAATCGCAGGTTCTGCGTTTACTACAACAAGTAAGGGATGAGTCACATAGATTTGCTAAAAAGCAATTCACCAAGCAACACATAAAAAGCACTCTTTATAAGTGATTATTCTCAATTCTAAAGAATAATTTCTAAAGGAAGCAAATTTGAAAATTCACCTTTTAGAACCATTTCTCCAACCAATTCAATTTCTTTTTGAATGCTTCTGTCAATTACCATTGGAGAAAAAACACTACCTACAAGGTCATTTATTTTTTTACCTGTAGTTCCTAACTTTTCTTTATCTCTAAATTCTAATGATTGAGATGAAGATAGTAGTTCTATTCCAATAATTCTAGAAAGGTTCCAGCATATTGTGTGCAACTTCATACATGCGTTTGGTGCCATGCTAACAAAATCTTCTTGATTTGCTGAAACTGGAATAGACGTTGCTGAAGCAGGATAGCATAAAGTTTTATTCTGTGAGACTAGTGCGGCGTCTGTGTATTGAACAATCATGAATCCAGAATTTACTCCAGGTTCTTTTACAGCAAATGCTGGAATTCCGCCACTTAAGTTTGAATCTAACAGCTGGTTAACTCTATATTGAGAAATTTCTCCAGCTGCTTGAAGTGCTATTGCTAAATAATCTGCTGCGAAGGCTATTGGTTGAGCATGAAAATTACCACCAGATATTACCTCTTTTTCATCAATGAATAGTAAAGGGTTATCAGTAGCAGAATTCATTTCCAAATGGTTTTCTTGTATGCAATATCTGACTGTATCTAAAACCGGTCCGATAACTTGTGGCATACATCTAAATGAATATGGATCTTGCACTCTTTCAGAAGAATCCATCAATTTTGAATCTTTCAATGCTGTGTCCAAAATTTTTCCAGCTAACTGCTGTCCTTGGTGTGGTTTCTGATTGTGAACTAGTGGTGAAAAAGCCGCTCTACAACCACAATAAGCTTCCAAAGATAGAACATTAGCACAGAAAGCAGCATCTAAAATATGTAAAGTTTCAATTAAGCTTATAGAAAACATAGCCGTACTAACAGATGTACCGTTTATTAAAGCTAAACCCTCTTTTGGTCCTAAGTTAATTGGTTTAAGATTTTTATCTCTAAGTACAAATCTAGATGGAATTTTTTCTCCGTTATGGAAGCATTCTCCTTCGCCTATCAATACTAATGCCAAATGAGCTAATGGAGACAAGTCACCACTGGCACCCAAAGAGCCCTTTGCTGGAATGAATGGGTAAATTCCTTCGTTTAGGAAAGACGCCAGTAAATCAATAACTTCTTGATGGATACCAGAATGCCCTACTAGTAATGAATTCACTCTTATTAATATAGCAGCTCTGACTACAGATTCTGGCAAAGGTTTACCAACGCTCACTGCATGACTTCTAATTAGATTTACTTGAAGATGACTAAGCTGAGATTTGTCAATTTTTGTGCTTGCTAATTTACCGAATCCAGTATTAATACCGTACACTACTTGATCGTTTTCTACAATTTCGCTCACATATTTCACTGAATCATTTACACGCTTATATACATCTGGATTAATTTTTATTTTTTCTTTTTTTACTGCAACTGCATCAATTATACTCAAGGATAATGAATGACCATCAATAAGTATACTCATTAGTCTCTCCTCCTCATCTGTGGAAATAATAGAACGTCTCTTATTGAATCACTACCTGTCATTATCATAACAATTCTATCGATTCCAAAACCTAAACCTCCAGTTGGAGGGAGTCCGAATTTCATTGCTTCTATGTATGAACGGTCATAGGCATGAGCCTCTTCGTCGCCAGCTTCTTTTGCTTTTGACTGTCCAGCGAAACGCTCTTGCTGATCTACAGGATCATTTAATTCTGTAAAAGCATTCCCAACTTCAAGTGTACCAATTACTAATTGAAAACGTTCTACCCATTCAGATTCAGGTGATACTTTTTTAGCTAGTGGAGAAAGTGGAAGAGGATATTCATACAAAAAAGTTGGATTTATTAAATTGGGCTCTACTTTTTTCTTCAATATTTCATCAACCGCATTTGACCAAGAAAATTTCTTGTCGATTCTAATATTTTCTTTTTTCAAATACTCTTTTGCAAAAGTCTCATCTTTCAGGTCGTTTATGTCAATATTTGCATACTCTTTAAAAGCATCAGCAAGTGAAATTCTTCTGAAAGGTGTTGTTAAGTCTATTGTGTTGCCTCTATATTCAATTGTATCTGATTTAACAACCTTATCTCGTATATCAGAAATCAATCTTTCAGAAATATCCATCATCGTTTCAAAATTCCCGTATGCTTCATATAGCTCCATTAGTGTAAACTCTGGGTTATGATTTACCGAAATTCCTTCATTTCTGTATGCTTTGCCGATTTCAAATATTTTTTCAAATCCTCCAATAATTAATCTTTTCAGGTAAAGTTCTGGAGCAATTCTCAAAAAGAAATCTTGCCCAAGAGCATTATGATGAGTAGAAAAAGGTCGTGCTAAAGCTCCTCCATAAATATCTTGCAATGTCGGAGTTTCTACCTCCATGTACCCTTCCTCATTAAGAGTTTCTCGAACAGATCTAATGATAGCTGATCTGATTTTAAAAGCTTTTCTTACTTCAGCATTCATTATTAGATCTAGATATCTTTGCCTGTATCTAACCTCTACGTTTTCTATTCCATGAAATTTTTCTGGTAGTGGTGCAAGTGCCTTTGAAAGCAATTCGCATTTTTTTACACTAACAGTTATTTCTCCTGTGTGTGTTTTAAAAACCTCACCTTGAATTCCAATAATATCTCCTACGTTGATTCTTTTTTTGATTAAATGAAAAGTATCTTCATCGAGATTGTCTTTTCTAAAATAAATTTGGATTTTCTCTCCATCGGATAACAAATTGGCAAATCCAGCTTTCCCATGTAACCTTTTTGTTACAATTCTTCCTGCAATCGAAACTGTTTTTTCGTTGAATCCTTCAAAATCTTCTAAAACTTCTTTTGCTTTATGCGTTGGGAAATATTTAAGCGGGTATGCAATAATACCATCATCTTTCAATGAAGAAAGTAGTTCAAACGTTTCTTTATCGAAAATATTCTGATCAGACATTAGTTCTCCTTATGTTGAATATCAAGTATTCTATATCTTGCATCACCATTGGGCAATACAACTCTTATTACATTTCCAACTTGATGTCCAATAAGCGCACTTCCCAAAGGAGAATCATTAGAAATTAGATTTACAAATGGATCTGACTCAAGAACACTAACTATGGTGTATGTTTGTTTTTCTTTTTTATCAATACTCTCTATTTGAACACTATGTCCCATTCGTACTGTCATGTTATCGTCGTCATCCCTATTTTCATCGACAATTACAGATTTTCTTAACATATTTTCAAGTTCTGATATTCTTGCTTCAACAACAGCCTGTTCTCTTTTTGCATCTTCGTATTCAGAATTTTCACTTAAATCACCCAATGCTCTTGCTTGGCGAATTCTTTCAGAGATTTCAGATCTCTTCACTGTTTTTAGCTCTTTAAGCTCACTTTTAAGAATTTCAAGTCCTCTGACTGTTAACTTGATTATATCACTATGTTTCTCTTTGGAGTCACTAGCTAAATTAACACTTTTGAAATTTTTACTGGTGGTTTTTGTTTTTTTCGTTGTCTTTTTAACTGAAGTTTTTTTTGTAGTCACTTTTTTTGAGTTTTCACTTTTTGTGTCAGCTTTTTTCATTTCTATTTCTTTAGATGTTTTTTTTGTTGCCATTGCTAATCTCCTTTTTGCGATAAATCAATAATTCTGGGCTTAATATCATATTTTTTAAATAAATCTGTAAATTCTTGCAAACTAATTTCTTCTGGTTTTCTGTTAAAATGAGCACATACACAAGCTTCTACAACGTTTGTACCAAAAGATCTTCCATTGAATTCAGGAGTAACTGAAATTACTAATTTCGCTCCTTTTTGTTTTAATACATCTATCTCATCATTAGTTAATGTGTTAGTAATTATTATTTTTCCATCAATTCTCTCTGGTAAATGTTTATATATAAAGTGAAAATCACCAGCAATAATGTCAGCACTGTCATATGCTTTTTTGTATTTTGGTACAATAACATCTTGATTACTAACAGGATAAAGCCATTTAAATGGAACTTTTACTAATAGTGGCCATGTTGTATATGCTATGAAGTCCATGAACTTTTCGCTATCCATTGCATCGCTACCAATCCCAAGACCAAAAGCTATATCGCCCCATCTCACCTTAAACCCTTCCTCTTTGAATGCTTTATACATGTGATATCTTGAACAAGCAGAAGGAATCATAACAACTTGATTTGGATCAATAATTTTATTTGAAACAAGATATTTAACAGCCATTACTTCTAATGTTTTTTTTACACTTGCTCCATCTGCAACTGGTGTTTTTTTTACATTTTTAATTGCCTTTGCTGCCTCTCTAAATTTATACCGTTTTTCTCCGTAATTAACCCAAAGATCAAAACCGCCTAAACCGAATGCATCAACTGATCCATCATATTTTTCAAAAAGGTATTTCAGCTTTTTGTTATCTCCATCTGTTCCAATTCTTTCTACGGTAAAGCTCTCGCCGAATAATTCAACTTCCGCAGTATGGTTTCGTTTCGGTGAACCCATACTCAAACTTAGAACTTTTTTCATTATGTACCTAATTCTTTTTAAAGTTTTTTACCAACTAAATATTATACTTGAAAAAAGGTGCTTTGATAATCCCGTAAAATTCTAAATAGCTCATCTTTGTTCTTTGTTTTGTTAATTTTATCCCTAATGTTTCCAGATTTTGGTAATCCTCTGACATAATCGTGTATAGGTCTCCTCATCTCCCTAATGGCTCTATTCTCACCTTTGTATTCAATTTCCAACTGAATATGCTCAAATAAAGTGTCAAAAATAATTTTTGAAGATTGCTTTCTTAAATCAACAATTTGAGGATCTTCTCCGTTATATATGTCTAAAATATCTTTAAAAAACCACGGTTTACCTAGACAGGCTCTTCCTATCATAACAGCATCAGCATTAGTATATGATAATATTTCAAGTGCATCTGAAGGTTTTTTAACTCCTCCATTTGCACATACTGGAATTGAGACCGTTTGTTTTGTTTTAGCAATTTCATCCCAATCTCTACTTCCTTTTGAATTTTGCTTTACACTAGCGCCATGTATCGCTATAGCCGCAATACCTTCATCTTCTGCCATTTTAGCAACAATTGAAGCTAAAGGTACGTTATGCCTATACCCTACTCTTGTTTTTACTGTAACAGGTATATCTACGGCATTTACTACTGCTCTAAAAAGTTCAGGTAGTTTAGTTATATCAGATAATAATTCTCCACCACTACCACTTCTAGCGATTTTTGGTGCTGGGCAACCCATATTAATATCGATAATGTCGTATCCACAATCTTGCCCAGCTCTAGCAGCTTCTGCCATTTTATCAGGACGTGATCCAAATATTTGTAAAGAAACAGGGTGTTCTTCTGGGTAGAATTTTAGCATACTCATAGTTTTTTCATTTTTAAAGCACATACCTAGGCTTGTAATTAACTCTGTAACAACAAGCCCAGCACCAAATTTTCTACATATTTTTCTAAAAGGAGCATCGGTGTAACCAGCCATTGGTGCAAGAACTAAGTTGTTTTCAAATTCAATTGATCTAATTTTCCAAGTTTTTTTCATATATTGAAAGAAGTCCCTTCAGATTAAGTATTGGATCAATAATATCGATTTCTGGAACTTCTCCAGCAATTTCTTTACATAAACCGCCACACACAATAACATAAACAGGAGATTCATCAATCTCCTGTTTTATGCCATTTATCATGTTTTCTACAAGCCCTTGAAATCCATAAAATACACCAGATTGAATAGATTCACGTGTGTTTCTTCCAAGGAATCTAAGTGGTTTTTTGATTTCAATTCTTGGGAGTTTAGAAGTATGCATGAATAAAGATTCCGCAGAACGTATAATTCCAGGAGCTATTGAAACTCCCAAAAGTTCTTTTTTTGAAGAAATAGCCGTAAAAACTGTTGCCGTTCCAAAGCTAATAACAATTGCAGGTAGTTTACCAAGAGACACTGCTCCAGCAGCTCCAGCAATTATATCAGCACCTACTTCTTTTGGATTCTCAGCATTTATTATTAAACCAGTTTTTATCCCTGGTTGTATAAATAATGGTTTTACATTGAAATACCTATTTGTTAGTGATTCAAATATTGGATTTAGCGGTGGAACAACTGAGCATATAACAATGTCAGTTATTCTTGAAAAAGATATGTTGCTTATTTTGCAAAACATTTCAAGAAAAATCATGTACTCGTCGCTAGTTCTTCCTCGATCGGTAGCCATCTTAAAAAAGTTAACGATTTTCCTATTTTCAGCAAATCCAAATTTGATGTTCGTGTTACCTACGTCAATGGTTAAAACCATAATTCATCCTTCTTCAACTATTAACTAATGAAATAAACTACAGTTCAGCTTTTTTTGTGTTTTGTGATATGGTTTCAATATATCCAAGAGGGTGAAGAGCTACAACAATTGCTGAGCATAGTATCGCTGCAATAACAGCCTCTATGACCACAACAGGTATGGCAGAAAAAACAACAGCCATGTTTGCTGATAATTCTGGTCCAAAAACTCTAAAAACCACTCCTAATCCTAAAGTAAGTACCGAATTAGTAAGAGATCCGAGCACTCCAGCTAGAGTAGCTGCCATTATCAAATTACTTACCGCTATTGGAGCTTTATACAACTTCATCATGCCTATGAAAACAAAATATGCAGTAACTCCGATAAATAATCTTCCCGGTATCATAACGAACCATGGAAACACTGGGAAAGTAAACGTAGCAAAAAGTCCAAATATCAACCCACAAATCAATGCCATATCCAGACCAAATAAGATTCCTGCCAATACTACGGGAATATGAAATATTGTTGCACCAGCAATAGGCAATGGCAACGGAATAAACCCCCATCCCGTAAAACCTAGAACAAGCGTAATGGCAATTAAAACACCGCCTAAAGTAATTTTTCTAACGTCATTTTTCAAACTTTTGCTTTTCATAAATGCTCCAATCCTTTCTGGTATCGGGTATTTTAAAAATACACTATAAATAATGTACGGACTTTTCAAAGTTCCGTCTTGCAATTCATTTTAAAATCAGTAATATATTTTTGCAACGGTTTTGATTTAAATTAGTTATTATTATGCTTAGATTTTTCAAAACTGAATTTACAGAAAGGCAAGTGGCTTATGGAAAACGTAAATACAATTAGAACAATCGTTACTGTCTTGGTATTCATTTCATCTGCGAGCATTACGATTAGTTATTTGCTCCAATCACCAAAAGCTTCTGGACTTGGTGCAATTTCTGGCAATGCGACTGTATACAAATCTAGAAGACCTCTTGATCTTTTTTTAGATAAACTTATCCTTTGGTCTGGAATTTTGTTCGGACTTTCAACATTAGTCCTAGCAGTCTTAAAAACAGCTTAATTAGCAAGTAACCTTGAAAACTGAATATAGAGCATACGCCGAGGTGGCGAAATTGGTAGACGCGCACGCTTGAGGGGCGTGTGGAGAGATCCTTGTGGGTTCGAGTCCCACTCTCGGCAGAATAAGGGCGGATAGTTCAGCGGCAGAACGCCTCGCTTACACCGAGGAAGTCGCAGGTTCAAATCCTGCTTCGCCCACCATTTACATGGGGTCGTGGTGTAGCGGTTTAACACGCCAGCCTGTCACGCTGGAGACCGGGAGTTCGAATCTCCTCGATCCCGTATTTTTCCCTCAACATGCCGAGATAGCTCAGTCGGTAGAGCAATGGACTGAAAATCCATGTGTCGATGGTTCGATTCCATCTCTCGGCATTTTTTTTTGCCATCCTTATTTGCGTATGCGTGCTATATTTACTTAACTTAATGGGGTCGTGGTGTAGCGGTTTAACACGCCAGCCTGTCACGCTGGAGACCGGGAGTTCGAATCTCCTCGATCCCGCCATATTTCAAACAACAATAGGCTACTTTTTAAGTAGTCTTTTTTTTATATTCAAAATATAAAATAATATTCTAATACTCATTTTATCCAAATAAGTAAATTGGTTTTTCCATACATTTTTAAACAAAACGGTTTTTTTATATTCAAATTTTACTATTCTATAACAGGATAATGAATTTCGAAAGGATGATAAAATATGTGTGGAGTTATTGGAATCATTGCTCGTGATAAAAATGTTGGTTTTGATTTATACAACGGGCTACTTGATCTTCAACATAGGGGACAAGACACAGCAGGTATATTCACAGACGACGAAGTATCCATTCATCTAATAAAAGGTTCCGGAAGAGTAGCTGAAGTGTTTAACCATGAAAATTTAAAAGATTTAGTTGGTTCAACAGGAGTAGCACAAGTAAGATACCCAACAACAAAAGGTAAGCATGATGCACAACCATTCTACGATTCAACTGGTGGAATTGGTCTTGCTCATAATGGTCATATAGTTAATGATTCTGATATTCGGGAAGCTCTTAAGGATAAAAGAATATACTGCGATTCTGATTGCGATGCAGAAACTATTCTTAAAACATTTACATATTACTTCAATAAATCCGCAAAAGAATCAACACAAGAAAAATGTTTCGATGCTGTAGAAAAAGTAATGAAGATACTGCTTGGTTCTTATTCTGTCATTGCTGTAATTAGAGGAAAAGGATTATTTGTATTCCGTGATCCACACGGAATACGCCCCTTAGTTTATGGAAAAGGCAAAAACTGTTGGGCATTTTCTTCTGAAAGCGTTGCAATAGAAAACATTGTTGATGAAATCGGTGACATTAAGCCAGGCGAAGCAGTTTTTATAGACAATGAGTTAAACACAGATTTCAGACTAATTCAGCCTGAAGCACCAAGGCACTGCATGTTTGAATGGGTTTACTTTTCAAGAGCAACTTCAATTATTGAAGGAATTAGTGTCAACCGTGCAAGAGGTAATCTGGGCAAACGTCTTTCAGACATCTACCTAGAAAGTCCTTTGCATGAAAGGTTAAAATCCTGTACAGAAAAAATTATTGTTGCTCCAGTACCAGAAACATCACGCCCGGCTACTGTTGTTTTTGCAGAAAGAATTGGTTGCGGATACAAAGATGTTTTAGAAAAAAACAGATTCATTGGTCGTATTTTTATTAAACCTAGCGAAACTATTAGACAACACGAGATTGCTACAAATGTTAGAGCAATTGAATCTGTCGTTAAAGATAAAATAGTATTCCTTGTTGATGATTCAATAGTAAGAGGAACAACATCCAAAGGTATTATTTTGAAATTGAGAAAGCGTGGAGCAAAAGAAGTTCACCTATTTTCTACATGCCCGCCACTAATAAACCCGTGTCACTTCGGAGTAAACTTTCCAACCAAAGAAGAACTAATTTCTAATAAAACAGAGGATTCAAGAGAAGTTGCAGAAAAAATTGGAGCAGATTCAGTAACATACATGACGGTAGAAAAACTTCCAGAATGTCTAAGAATCCCAATTGATCAACTTTGTATTGCTTGTTTAGGTGGAAAGAATCCAACTCCATTAAAAAAGAAAATCATTCTTTAAAGAATATATTTAGCTAACAGGGAGAAAACCAATCCCTGTTGGTCTTTTTAGAGTTCTAAAGGCTCCATTTCCATACTATCGTCATCATCGTCTTCTGGGATATTCTCGTAAGCAATACAATATCCTCCATCGGTTTTAGCAATATTGAACATATTTTCTTCATTTTGAACTAAATCTTTCAAATATCTCTGAAAATCAATATATTCAGACCATTCGCCACATTCCTGCTCAACCAACGCGTATACGGCATCCATATAATTTGCCAAAGTTACAACTGCTGGGTTATCGAACAGATCTTTACAAAACTCAACCACCCTATCAAGTTCCTCTGATGACGGTGTATCACCAATTTGCATTAATGCATTTGCAATTTCTTCGTCTGTTTTACAAATTTTTACGCCCATAATTGCCTCCTATTGGAATTTCTCTAATTTTGTTATAAACAAAAACACTTGAAATGCAAATGTTATACTAATTCCTACTTTTTTTAGTAATTCATCGTGGTATCATAAAGCTAATAGTTATCGAAAGAAGGTTGATATGATTACTAGTTTATTGCCAAAGTATGACCTAGTGCAGATTATAGACGTAAAAGTAAAAATGCGAGACGGGGTATCGCTCTCAACCGACATCTTTTTGCCAAAAGCAATAGGTCCTTTTCCAATTGTGTTAACTAGAACTCCTTATGGTAATAATGATCCTAGAAGGTTGGCAATGAAAAAATGGATGGCAGAACGTGGAGTTGGCTTTGTATTTCAAGATTGCCGAGGAAGATTTGATAGTGATGGAACTTGGGAACCATTCAGGACAGAAAGAGAAGACGGGTGGGACACAATAGATTGGATAAGCAAACAATCATTTTGTAATGGAAACGTTGGCATGACAGGTGGAAGCTACGAGGGCTACACAACTTGGATAGAGGCTCCAGATTCGCACCCATCATTAAAAGCAATCGCACCACTAGTCCCACTACCAGATCCAGTAATAAATGTTCCTTATCAGGATGGAACATTTTTCTGGAATATGATAGTTTGGGGTCTTATGGTTTATGGTAAAACTAACCAAAATATTTCCTTTATTGATTGGCCACGACTATATAACTTCAGACCACTAAGAAAAATGAGCAAAGAAGTCGGAATGGAAAATGACACAACATGGAGCAACTGGATGAATCATGCCACAAAAGATGCTTGGTGGAAAAAAGTTTGCTACATGGACAAATGGAATAAATGTGATATTCCTATTTTCCATATTTGCGGATGGTACGACGATGATGGTATTTCTACATACAAAAACTTTCCTGGTATGAGAAAAAATGCCAAAACAGATACAGCTAAAGACTCTCAAAAACTCCTTATTGGTCCATGGCCTCACAAGTTAAATCAAAGTACAAGTTGTGGTGAAGTAGATTTTGGTCCAAGTTCTCTTATTGATTTAAATACACAACTACTTACTTTTTTTGCCAAACATCTTGCTAATGAAACTTTAGAATCTAATTCTAAATTTCTTAATTCCAACAAACGATGTAACATTTTCATAATGGGAGAAAATAAATGGTACACATTCAATGATTGGCCAATTCCAGAAGCAAAAAAAACAAAACTGTATATTAATAGTTCTATGGGTGCAAATTCTGTGTCAGGAGATGGCACACTTACATATTCTCCACCAACTCAAATAGGTGGTAAAGATTCATATAAATATGATCCTAAGAATCCAGTTCCATATGTTACTGACCCCGTAAGCCTACAGCTTGGTGAAGCATGTGATCAACAATCTATAGAAAGCAGGCAAGATGTTCTGGTTTATTCCACAAATGAATTGCTTTCAGATATAACTATTTGTGGTAGAGTTTTTCTACACCTAAATATAAAGTCAACAGCTCCAGGAACAGATTTTACTGGTAAACTTGTCGATGTTCATCCAAACGGTAAAGCAATACAGATATGTGATGGAGTTAAAAGAGCTGAATTTAGAAATTCTCTTGAAAAACCAGAATGGTTAAATCCTGACGAAATATACGATTTAGTTGTTGACATGTGGGCTACAGGTATAAAATTTAAAAAAGGTCATAGAATTAGGTTAGAGATAAGCTCGTCAGCTTGTCCGAAATTCTATCCACACACAAACACAAAAGAATTTCAAGCAGATGCAGTTGAGTCTGAAATTGCAACTCAAACAATTTTTCACGAGCCAGGAAAAGAGAGTTATCTTTCAGTAGAAATTATCCCTGAATCATCGTTAGAAAATTAAAATGAAATTAACAGATCAAGAAAAAAGAATACTCGATGGAAAAGAAGGATTAATTAAAGCACAAGCATTAGACTATCTTGTGCAATTTGGGGATGCTTTTGGAGCAGAAAACCTATTAAATGTATCATACTGTCATTATCCTGCTGAAATGGGAATATATGATGGGTTTTGCGAAGACGTTGAGAAGTATTCTAATAGCAACATCAAGGTTGCCGTTCCAACAACTAGCTCTACACTCTGCTGTGACCTTGAATATCCTAGTATAACAGACTGTCCAATAGATCTTGTCACAAAACAAAGAAAAACTGAAACAGCATTTAGAAAAATGGGTATTTTAGAAACATTTACATGCACTCCTCAACAAATTGGTTTTGTACCATTATTCGGATCACATATTGTTTCAGTAGAAAGTAGCGCTATTATATATTTTAACAGCATATTAGGCGCAAGAACTAACAGAGGTGGTCTATTTACCCGCTATTCTTCAATTACAGGCAAATATCCTGCCATGGGGTACATGCTCGATGAAAACAGAGAGCCAAACTGCTATTATGACATAAATATTCCAATGAGTATGCTACAAACAATGGACCAGTGGTCAATTTTGGGATACATTATTGGTAAAACAGCTGGTGGAAAGGTACCACTAATTTTTGGTATTAACTCTCCGCCAACAACCTCTCAAGCAATAACTTTTGGAGCCGCCATGGCAACTTCAGGGTCAGTTACATTGTTTCATATAGCTGGAGTAACACCTGAAATTCAATCAATGAACCATGGTAAAGCCAAAGATTACAGAAATCTTGATTCATTCCATGAAATAGGCATAAAAGATATTGAAGAAGCTTATCTAGATTTTAATATGATAGAAAAACATTCTAAAGTAGATATAGTTGTTCTTGGATGCCCCCATGCTAACTTGGAAGATATTAGGTATTACTCAGAAAAACTTCAAGGTAAAAGAATTGCCGCGAACACAATGCTCTGGATTTGCACAAATAGAATGACAAGAATGCAAGCAAAATACTCTGGGTATATTTCCATCATAGAAAAAGCTGGAGCTAAAGTTATTGCAGATACATGCCCAGTGGAATCTCACATGAGAAAAACTATATGTGAAACTTACAATATTAGCTATCCGTGTTTTCCAAGAATGGTTTCCAATAGCGTTAAAATGCTTAGGTACTCGAGAGAGTTACTTGGTGTACAAACTGCCATAGCAAGTACCGACAAATGCATTTATTCGGCTATAAGCGGTACATTGCAATGAAATTAAAGGATTAATAGATGAAAAAAACTTTTTATGGAAAACGCATCGTTGATGGAGTAAATAATTCTCAATTTTCTTCCGATGATAAGTCAATAATTACTGCACAAGTCATTGTTTGCCAAGAAAGTTTCTCCTTCCTTGGTGACGTAGACATAAAAACATCCGAGATAATAAATCCGGATAACACAAATTTTGGAATACCAATGAAAAATAAAATACTTGCATTTTGTTCATCAAAAGGTTCTTCTAGCGGATGTGTAATTCTATCTTCAATGGTAAAAAAAGGGATAGGACCTTTGGCAATAATAACATTAGAACCTGCAGACTATAATCTCGTGGAAGGGGCAATCCTAGCTCAAGTACCATTTTTAGCAGAGATTGAGTCTGATTTTTTTAGTAATACAAAAACAGGTATGTTAATTTCTATAAATAAAAACTCATGCACAATAAAAAATGAAGAACTTTCTTAGTTTCTGCGGATTTTTTTCTATTGTATCACTATTAGTGCTCATTCTTGTGCCTCTACTTTTTCCAAAATGGTTGTATCTTTCAACAGAAATACCAGTTAAAGCAGATTATATTGTTCAGCTATTAGGAAGCGTTCCAGAAAGATCATTAGAAACTGCAACATTGTACAATAAGAATTTTTCAGAGGAGATAATATTCATCCATGAGAATATTGATCTTTACAAACCATTGATTGAACAAGGAATAGTAATTCCAACTGACTCAGATTTAGTTAAAAGTGCACTTTTACAGTTAAATATTCCAATAGAAAATATTTCAATTCTTCCTGGAAAAACTCTAAGTACTCAAGATGAAGCGATCACTCTCGCAGAACACTTTATATCTCAAAACGATGCTGGAGTTCCTTTACCTAAACAAATCCTAGTTGTTACTTCAAAATTCCATTCAGGGAGAAGTGACAGGATATTTGAAAAGGTTTTTTCTAAATACAAACTACCAGTCAAAATAAATACAGTAGCTTCTAGATACGATGTTTCTAATCCAACCAAATGGTATAAGAACAGGGAAGACATCGCAAGTGCATTAATGGAAGGATTAAAAAACATCAATTTTTTGTTAATTGAACAATTTAAAATTTCTCCGAAAGAAGTTTATCGGTAAATCTAAATTTCATCTATTTCTGGAATTGCAATTCCAACTGGTTTATTGATATTTGTTATCGTAAACTCAATTGATTGTTTGTTCATTTTTCCTGGTTCTTCTGTATTTAATCCTTGAGGAGCAATAATCTCTAGCTCTCCAGCTATTACATGGTATTTTTCATCAAGATAAAGAACAACTTCTTGTTCTATTTTTCCCTTTTCCCACAAAGCTTTATAAACCAATACTGTAAATGGGACAAAGCCTTCTACATCTTTTGGTTTTTTAACTATTGTTCCATCATCTTTAAGATACCAAGTTTCCATTTCTTCTTCTCTAAATTCTCCAGGCTCACCATCTCCAAGAAATAAAAACATTATGTCCTCTGGTTCTTGCATTTCGCTTCCTCTAATTTGAGATGCATCAAATGAAGTCCAGTTTTCATCCTTCAGTGTTTTATAATATATTTTTTCGCCTGTAGTAATAATTTCTTTAGAAGATAAGGCATCGCCTTTTTTGTCATCAGTTAGTATTTTAAAATAAACAACTCCATCTGAACTTAGAAGATACTTCATGTATGTTATTGTCTGTTGAGGAGTATCTATTTGCTGTTTCCAAGCAGATTTAAAAGAATAAGATGCGTATGATGAAAGATTGGCTTGTGTGTTATTTAGAATGTTCACAAAAGACAGAGGTTCTAGAACAATCTCGTATTTTTTTGTATCAATTATTCCTGAAAAGCTTAACTTTTTTTCAAACGGTTTATACCCTTTTTTCTCAATAATTAAAGAACTTTTAGGTAATATTGAGGTATATGCAATGAAAGCGCCATTTTCATCAGACTCTAATATACTATTGCCTAATCTTATCTGAGCACCTTCAATTGGTTTCATGGTTATAGAATCTTGAATTTTGCCTTCGATGCTTATTCCTGTAGAATACACAAACCAAACTCCAAAAACTAACAAAAAAGCAACAACACAAACAATAATTAATACAATTTTCTTTTTCATCCACATTTCCTAATTTAAGTAATTTTCCATTAGTATATAAAAAAATGCGGAAGAAAAAAAACTTTCTCCCGCATTTTAAATCATTTAAAGAATATATCTGTATTAATTTAAACTATCAGTGATCTTCCATTTTCCATCAATTTTAGTTAAAACATACTGCCCTTGTGGGCTTGTTTCTCTACCCTTTTCTCTTGTAACAAGAGTAAAGGCAACAACCTTCTGGCTTTTTCTGTTTGAATCTGAAACATTGTTTATAATGACACTTTTATATATTGTTCCATGCTGCCTGGCATTATCGAATGCAGCAGTAAAAGTATCTAAATCAACTTTCATTTTCTTATAACTTCCGTCTAAAAGATCGTACGCCTCTGAATATTGTTCATTTGAAATGTGTTCGAAATAACTTTTTACTGTATTTGATGGTGATGGAACATAAATACTGTAAGCCCACCATCCTAACAAAGCTACCAAGACAATTGCAAGAACGATCATCAATATTGGCTTTGCCTTGAAATCAATTTTTGTGTTCATAATATCTCCTTATGGCTTTTGAGGTATGAGTTTTTGAGGTTGACCTTTGTTGAATTTGCTTGTCACATTTCCAACAATTTTCCACCCTTCGCTAGGAATTTTCTCACAGAGATAAGCACCTTTGCTATTTACAACAGAACCTTGATATAAAACCTCGACATCTACTAATACGATTTTCTGATTTTTTACATCTGTATCTTTTACTTCTGTTACTACAATTTTTCTTGTTCTTGTCCCTGATCTAACAGCATTATCGTAGTCAAATGTAAATTTTCCCAAATCTCCTCTAGCGTCTTTATACCCTTTTGCAATACATGAGTATGCTTTTGGATAATTCTCATTCATCAAAGAATAGAAAAAACTTCTAACTGTTTTTGTTGGTGTTGGAATAATTAAATACAATGTGAAAGAAATAACAAACAAAATAAGTAATCCTAAAACAATATTTCTAACCCATAAAAGAATTTTTTTGAACCATATTTTGGAAACTTTTGGCTGTTTTTCTTCTTCTATTTGTTCTTGTTCTGCTTCTGCAACTTCAATATTTGCTTTTTCTTCTATTTTTTCGATCATTTTGTAACACCTCTTACATGATCCCACCATTTTAAAAAGCGAGTCCATTTATTGCCAACAATCATTTGAGATTCATACTGATCAGACAATCTTGTCATGAAACCATTAACAGTTTGATCTTGCTTTTGGTATAAAACATCTTGTTCAATTGATTCATATACATCTTCAAATGTATTCTTTTTCTCTTCAGATCTTTCATCAACCCTAAATATGTAGTATCCATCTCTAGCCTTAATCATGTAATAGGATTTCATAGCTAAGTCTGGGTGGAAAATGTTTTTGCCCAATTCTTCATACATTTCACTCTCAACAATCCATCCATTATCACCCTTGTCAGACATAACTGTTGGGCTAATTGATTTTTCTTGAGCTAATTTTGCGAAATCAGCATTCTCTTTAATGAGTTGATCCATAACAGATGTTGCTTCTGCTTCTTCTTCAACAACTATCATGTATACATGAGCTTTCGCAGGTTCATCGTAATATTCTGCAAATTCGTTGTAGTGTTCTCTTAGCTCTTCATCTGTAGCTTTTGCATTTTCTTTAATTGGCGCTACTACTTTATCGTATATGGTCTGATATTTCATATCTTCCCAAAATGTACGCCAAGATACTCCATAATCTGCAAGTGTTGCTTTAATGTCTACGCTATCTATATTTTGAGATTGTGCATAGCTTTTTGAATACTCTTCAATTTTAGCATCTACTTCTTCTCTAGAGGCAGTAATATTGTTTTCTTGAGCATACAGGTATATACATTTAAGCTTAATTAAATTTTCGAGAGCTTTTGCTCCAAGTCTTTCTTCAGTAGTAATTTTATCTTCTTCATCAAGACTTTTTAATTTTGTTTGGTAATCTGGAGGGCTTAGTCTTTGTTTTTCAATTTCAAGTTCTACTCTTGTAATATTCAACGGACCAACGCTCATAACAATATTTTTGCTTTGATAAAACCATGTAAAAAGAAAACATATAACTATTACAGGAATGATTATCCAAAGCAATTTCCAATTAATTCTGCTTTTTTTAGTCTTACCTTCTAATGATTTCTTTTGATTTCGAATCAGATTTTCTTTTTTCATAATATTCTCCTTATGGAGCTTGTGTTTGTTCGGTTTCTACAGGAAAATTCATTGATTCCATTTGTTCAGGATCTATTGTGATAGTTTCACCGGTATCTCCAACAGGAATAGTAAAATTACCATCTTGTCCAGTACTATCTGGTGTTTTAGATTCTGGTAACGGATCAACGGTATACTGTCTAATCCAATTTTTAAAGCTTTCGAAGAAACCGCCAAATGTTTGATCCCACCAAGAGTTTAAACGTTGCCATGGATTAGAGTGAGATATTTTTGCATTATCTCTAATCTCTGTTAAGAAAACTTCCCTAACACGAGCTTTTTCTTGGTCTTCCATTGTTTTAGCAACGGTGTCTTTTAGTAAACTAAATTCAGCAATAACTTCTGGGTTTTTTTCAACTAATTTAATAATTTCAATTGATCCATTATTCAACGAAATTGGATCTGAAACATCTCCAACGCTTAATGTTTGGAAAACAATTTCGTCTGTATCTGGATTTGATCCAGGGTACACTTCTGCTGGTGCTATACCTTGGTCTGGAATTAAAGAATAAGTTGTAGCAATGTTCTCAAATGTTTCTTTACCTTCACGTATTGTATTTACATAACCAGTTGCATTCACCAATACTTTGTTTTTCTCTTCTGCTGTAGCTCCTTCTTGAGCTTGTAAACCAATTTTTAGTATTTTAGCAGATTCAGGTTTGTTGTATCTTTCTTTATTCCTAACAATATTGTTGATTTTAACAATACTGTATCCTTTTTTTGTCTTTACTGTAGAAGAAAGATCATCATTATTTAATTTAACTACAGATTCCCAAATTTCTGGTTCTTCAACAAGACTACCTTCTTGAAGAGAAATTTTTCCTGCATTAACTTTACTTGCATTGTCTTCTGAGTACTCTGCCACAGCTTTTTCAAAAGACATCTCGTTATTTGCTATTTTTGCACGGAGTTCATTTATTGTATTTTCTTTTTCTTGGAGTGTTGCTTCATCCATTGTGTCATCTGTAGCAATAAAAACCCTTTGGGCTTCAATAGCAAAAGGACTGTTAAAGAAAATTCTGGCATCTTCTTCAGAGATCTCAATACTACCAAATTTTTCTTTCAACACCTCATCTTCTAGAAGTGATGGCTGAAGAGATTTGACTATCTCTTTTCTCAAATTTGCTTCGTTCCTTATAGCAGATTGTGCAAGTTGTTTTTCAAATGCTTCTTGTGTTTCGTATTGAGATAGAATACTAGCAATTTCAGCATCGACGCGTTCATTTAAAATATCTTCTGAAATTGTAATATTGTTATCTTTAGCAAATTCTTCAACAAGAGCTTTATCAATCAACATTTCAATGATACTGCTTTTGTATTTTTCTAAGTTAGGAGCTTGTTCTGGATCATCTGGATCTAATCCTTGTTGCCTCATGTTGTCTTTAACAGGCAAAAGCATTTCTGTAACTTCTGCACTGGTAATTTTTACGCCATTTACCGTAGCATTAGTATCTTTAGCAGAATATGCCCAAATTCCAAATATTAGTACTATGACGATAATAATGGACGGAATCCAGATAAACATTTTTCGAATCTCTGAATTTCTCTTTTTATCAACTTTTGTTGACTTTAGAATGCCTTCTTTACGAAGTTTCTTAATTTTCTGTTGTCTACCCATAAAAAATCCTCCAAAATATTATTAAAAGCATAGCAAACACACACTATACTTTTTAAAACCAAAAAAATTACATAACTTCTACAAAAAAAGAAGTATATTTTTAACTAGGTGAATGTAAAGATATTATTGAGAGATGTATACTTTAAATTGAGGTAATTATGAAAACGTTAAAAGAAAAAAACAATAATCAAAAATGGTACAAAGAATGGTGGATATGGCTATTAGTATTCATTGCGACTTTAAATATTACATTCATTGTTTTCCAGGTTAACTCACACTCAATACTCCACAAACAAAATTCAATTCAGCAAACAGAAGAAATGAAAAATAAAGAAGAAATGTTAAATTCTCTTTTAAACAATCCAGATTTTTTGTATGTTAGTGAATTAGAACATCAAACCGACCAATGGGCTACTTTGTTTTCAAATTTCTATCATGTACTCCAATCATCTCAGAATACAAACAGTTGGAGAGAAAATATTCTGGTTGAGCTAGTTTCAATGAAACTATTGGTTATAGAATCAAATTCAATTACCCCTCCAGAGGATATGATAAATATACACAATCAATACATTAAAGCAATTAGCCATTTTGACTACATGATAGAGAATATTCCACAGGCTTTAGAAAATAGTGACAAGGAATTAACTGAAAAATGTATGAATGAGCTTACAATTGGTGCAAAAGAATTACAGAAAACGAAGGATTTAATATCCTCTTTTTCTGAAGAAAATGAACAAATTAGCATTGATGATTGACGTTTTTTTTAAATAATTTTATTAAAAAGGGGTTTTTATGAAGAAATTTTTTGTTGTCGTTCTTTCTATGATCATTGGAACTTTTGCTTTGTTTCCTTCTGAAGGATTTACAGCTGTGGAAAAAATTATTCCACAATCAAACTTCATGATTCCTGTTGTATGTGGCTCCACTTCATACGTAGAAGTACCTTTTACCAACCTATTTGAAGGCGAAAGCAAGTACACAGTTTCCATAACAAGAAAACTACCAAAAGGTTTTGATATGAAAATTGAAATTAATGGTTTCTCTGTACAAGAAAAATATGACGTTGGACCATTTTCAGCTGAACAAAAAGGTACATTAGGCATTAGAGTATTTTGTAACGAAACTTCAGAACCTGAAAAAATAGTAAGCGCAAAAATTCTTATCGGGTCTATTGAAAATTCAAAATTATCTTCAATAGTCAATGTTTTTGTCAAAGCAATGCCAAGTACAAAAATAGTAATGCACACAGACAATGCAGATGCAATTGTTAACGAAAAACCAGAAATACTAAGTACACCACCAGTTGTTATTAATGGAAGAACACTTGTTCCTTTTAGATGGATTGGTGAACAACTTGGAGCAGATGTTTCATTTACAATGTCTTCAGAAACAAAAAAAGTTGATACTGTAAGCTACAAAATAGGCAAATCAACTATTACTCTTGCTATTGGATCTACAGATGCAGTAACAGAAATTAACCGTGAAAAGATACAGCAGACACTAGATGTTGCCCCGTTTATTAAAGATGGCAGAACTTTGGTGCCTTTACGTTTTGTTTCCGAAACATTAGGAGCAGATGTATTCTGGACACCACCAAATACAATTGGCATTGAATACCCAAAAGAAGTACCAATACAAGAGAATGAATGTGTTTGTTTTTGGACTGAAATAAGCGGTACTGATTTACAAAAACTAATGGACACAGATGAAGACTTTATGATTTTAGATGTACGCGATCAAGAATCTTATGACAGAGATCACGTAGCAGGAGCAAAAAATATTTTTGTAGAAGTTCTTCCGGTTGAACTTGAAAAAGCTACGTCAGAAACTGAAAACTTGTGCATAGTACTTTACTGTAAAACTGGTACATACTCGAAACAAGCTGCTGAGTATGTCGTTAATGCAGGGTATAAGAATGTAAAATCACTAATCAATGGTTACGCAGGATGGAAAGGCGATGTCGAAAAACCAGAATAATAACTTTTCCATCACAGATAGTTTTAAAAAGCACTATGCGTTTTGTATGGTGCTTTTTTATTTAGTTAAAAAATCTTCTACGTCACCATCATATGTTGTTTCATTTTCATCATCGTCTTTGAATTTTTCAGTAGCTATTTCAACTTCGTCAATTTCCTCTTCACTTTCTTCTCTTCTTTTTATGAAGTTCCAATTCTTTTCATCAAAAATGCTCTTTGAATTAAACTGCCTAGGTACAAGTAAGTAAATTCCAAAACAAACAAAAATATATCCCAGCGTTATTTTACTGAAAGAATTCTCCATAATTCTGTTAAATTGAAACATGTATTCATAAATACCAAAACCCAAAATAAAAAAAATAACTCCTAAAAAAATAGTTCTGTTACCTTGTCCACGATAGATTTTTTCTTTTGAGTATAGTCCAACAATATTTTTACCAATTCCATAACTGATTGGAATGATTAAAGTCCATCCATAGTACCAAATCTTCCAATAGTTCGTAATAATACTAAACAGAAGAAGTAATCCAGCCATAGAAACCATGCTTCCAAAAATACAAAAAAACTTTTTCCCACTAACATTCAAAGAATCAGCATATCTAATCATCATAAACCCTAAAACAACTGGGATAAACGGCCATATGTATATCCACACATTCGCGTTGTGAAAGTTTTTTTGAATCAATATTAAAATCCCAATAACAATAATGGTCACTGCGAAAATTATTCTAAAAAGTTTTTTTTTGTTTTCAGTCATAATACTCTCCTAAAGAAGGTCTTTTTTTCTAAGTATCCATATCAAAACAACAGTAGTTAAAAGAGTAAAAAGCACTATTGCCCAAAATATTGAACCGTTCTGTGTTTTAGATGGGAACAGTATATTTCTGCTATTTCAATTGCCTCGTTTGCCCTTAATGAAGTTGAAAAATATGTTATCCTCTTTTCTACGAAACATATGCACATATTGGCACTTATATATTATAATAAAACACAAATTGTTAATAAAGAAGAGGATTAGCTATGAAAAATGACATCATTATCAAGGGTGGTAATGTTTTTATTGATGCACAACATGGTTTTGTAAAAAAAGACGTTCTCATTAAAAATGGATACATTTCAAATTTGAGCGACTGTTTAGAAGGCAACAACATTTCAGAAGATAAGAACATTGAATCTGTTGATGCAACTGATAAATTTGTTCTCCCTGGATTCATCGATATTCATTGCCATTTAAGAGATCCTGGTCAAACTCACAAAGAAACTACACTTACTGGAACAAAGTCTGCTGCTGCAGGTGGTTTTACATATGTAGTAGCAATGGCGAATACTTCTCCAATTATCGATACTTACGAGTTATGGAAGAGTACATCTTCTCATCAAAAAACAGAAGGAGTTATAAAAATATCTCAAGCTGGAGCAATAACAGAAAAGTTTTCTGGAGAAATACTCTCTGAAATCTTTTTAAAATCATCCAAATTGGTATCAAGTGGAGACAAACATGATACTCCAATAGTTTTTTCTGACGATGGATGTGGATTCAACAATCCTCAATTATTTAAAGAAGCAGCTTCTTTGGCAAAGAAAGCTGGTTTTCTTCTATTATTGCACGAAGAAAACTTATCTCTTGTAAATAAAGGAGTTATTCACGATGGAGAAAAATCAAAAAAACTAAATTTACCAGGTATTTCAAGCTCATCTGAATCTGTATGCGTTGCTAGAGACCTAATCATTTCCCATGAAGTAGACTACTCACCACATTTCACACATCTATCCTCTAAACAGTCCATTGATGTTCTAATCGGATTAGCCCAATCAAACTACAAATTCTCGGCAGACACAACCCCACATCATCTTTTTTTCTCAGACAAAGACATAGACGGTACTTCAACTAATTTTAAAGTTAATCCACCAATTCGATCAATACATGATCAAAATGCCCTAAAAGAAGCTATTCGTCAAGGTTTAATAGAGTGCTTTGCAACAGACCATGCCCCTCATTCAGCTAAGGAAAAAGACACAGGATTTACAAACGCTCCATTTGGAGCAATTGCATTCGAAACAGCATTTGGAGCCCTTTATTCATCGTTGGTGATTCCAGGATGGATTTCATTTCCACAACTTGTATCAATGCTAACGCACAAACCGGCATCATTACTACATTTAGAAAATTCAGGTTACATTAAACCTGGCTTCGTAGGTGACATTTCAATTGTAGATTTACATAAGTGGACAGTAAAAGATGCTTTTGCATCAAAAAGCAATAACTCTCCATTTATTGGAAAAACCCTAAGTGGTAGAGTGCTGAAAACTATATCGGAGGGAGCAATAGTATATGATCGAGAAAACTAATAGCACTATATTATCGAATGAAAAACTAGCTTCTTCTATTTATCTTCTTAAATTAAAACTCAAAGAACAGGTATCTGAAATATTACCAGGTCAATTTATACAATTAGCTTGTACTGGAAATGAAGTAACTCTGTTAAAAAGACCATTTAGCATAATGAATGCATACAATGACACAATTGATATTTTGTACAAAGTAGTGGGAAAGGGAACATTGAATCTTTCTCAAATGAAAGCTTCAAGAGAACTTGAACTACTGATACCATGTGGCAATTATTTCTCCACACCTACTTCAAGTGGAGTTAATTTATTGATTGGTGGAGGAGTTGGAATTGCTCCACTATTTTTTTTAACAAAAAAATTTCCAGATTGCCATTTTGATCTTTGGTACGGCACATCTAGAAAAAATGAAAGAGGTCCAATTGACAATTGGACTGGATCAAATGTGAAGTTCCATTTCCACTCTGATTGGAATACTGTTAGCAATGTAGAAGAATTCCAAGGTACAATACTTGATGCTTACAAAGAAAACTCTACTCTCACTCCTTCAAAGATATATACATGTGGTCCTACGATAATGATGAACAAAATTACTGAAAACTGGAAAAATAAAATACCTATTGAGGTTTCTCTCGAGGCTCGAATGGCTTGTGGCTTTGGTGTTTGTCTAGGGTGTTCTTTCAAAACAACTTCCGGGCAAAAAACAGTTTGTTCAGATGGTCCAGTATTTAATGGAGAAACTGTCGTGTGGGAGAGTCTATAATGGATAGCATAAACACAAAACTTGAGTCAAGATTAGGTTCTATGGTTATGTCAAATCCAATTGTCCCTGCTAGTGGAACATTTGGGAATGGTAAAAAATTTCAGTCATTCTATGACATAAATGTATTAGGTGCTGTTCTAAGTAAAAGTGTAACTTTAGAATCTAGGACAGGGAATCCACAACCTAGAATCTTCGAAACACCATTTGGAATAATGAATTCTGTAGGATTGGAAAACAAAGGAATTGATTGGTTTAAAAAAGAAATACTACCTTTTTTAACAACTCTTAAAACTAAAAAATGGGTAAGTATATCTGGATTCACAACTCAAGAGTTTGTAGATCTAGCTGAAAGTTTAAATGGTTTTCCAATAGATGCAATTGAAGTAAATGTATCTTGTCCGAATATACACGCCGGTGGAGTACAGTTTTGTCAAAATCAAAATACTCTAAAAGAAACTTTACACAAAGTAAGAAAATGTTCCAATTCTTTTTTAATTGCAAAAATTGCACTTGAAACTAATCCATTAGATGAAGCTATACGAATAATTTCTGATGAAGGTTTTGATGCTGTTTGTCTTGGTAACACCGTAAGAGGTTTGGCAATTGATGTTGTAAACAAAAAACCATTCTTTAAAAAAACTATTGCTGGACTTTCTGGACCTGCTATAAAACCAATTGCACTAAGAGCTGTTTGGGAAGCTTATAGCTTTAATCCAAACCTTCCAATCATTGGTTGTGGTGGAATTATGACTTCATCAGATGTTTTAGAGTTTATTATGGCTGGTGCATCTATTTGTGAGATTGGTACAGCAAACCTAATAGATCCTTTTGCTATGCCAAATATTATTAACTCACTTTCTGCATATTGTTCTCAAAACGCAATTTCTTTAAGGGAATTAGTAGGAATAGCTCATTAACTTTTTCACGACTTTTACGATTCAACTTTACTATTAGGAGAAATTATGAAGAAGATTCTTTCTAAATTAAGTATCCTGTTAATGGCACTATCTTTGTGCATTGTTTTTATTGAACCAACCTACGAAGTAGCTCAGGCAAAATCTGTCTATTGCCATTCCACAAACATTTCTGCTCAGATAGAAAAAAATGGTGATGTTTATTTTACAGAAAGTAGGAATTTTTACTTTGACGGTGATTTTTCTTATGGGTTTTTTAATCTCCCAAAAAATGGTTTTTCAGAACTTTCAAATTTCACCGTTATGGTAGATGGAGTAAAATTTACACAAGCTTCTCAAGATACAAAAGAAAACGGTACTTTTTTTATTGAAGACAAAAACAATAAATACACTGTCTACTACTATTCTATTTTTTCATATGAAGAAAAAACTATTACTTTTTCATACACGATAGAGGGAAGTATTAGTTTGTACGAAGATTTTGGTGAATTTTCATGGCAACTTCAGGGAAAAGAGTGGGAGATTGGATCTGATTTATTTGAAGCTGATGTTAAATGGACAGAGGCAGTTCCAATAGAGAATTACTATATTTGGGTACATGGACCAAGCCAAGGTAATTTTGAACAAGTGGATCAATACCATGCTCACATGTCTTGCCCAAACTTATATTCCTCTGAAGTAGTTCACGCTAGAGTTTTGCTACCAGCAAGTTATTTTTCAAATCTTCCAGTTAAAAAAGGCACAATACTTGAATCAGCAGTAAAAGAAGAATCAAAGCTAGCAAACAAATCAAACTTTCTAAGACAAAAAACCAAGGCAACGGCAATAAGCGTCACCATTTTACTATTGCTTTTATTTTTATTCCTATATTTAAAGTACGGTAAAGAACCTTATGCAATGGAAATACCATATTACAGAGAACCACCAAATGATACACCACCAGCTTTAGTCGGAATGCTCTATTACTACAACAAATTCAAAAACAACAATATTTCTGCCACAATAATGGATTTAATCCACAGAAAAATTATTAAATACAAATCAACAGGAAAAAAGAATAATGCAATCATTACATGGATAGATAAAAGTGCGAATGTTAACAAATTTGAAAAAATACTACTAAAAGATATTCTTTTCAGAAACAATATTGATTCCATTTCAACAAAAGATCTAAACAAAAACTTTAGTAGAAAAAAAACAGTCTATGCGGCTTCATATAGAAAATTTAGAGAACAAATCGAAAAAGCAACAGAGGAAAAGGCATGGATAGATAAAAAATCAATGTCTGTTTACAGTTTTGTTTTAGTTTTTGGTTGGATAATCATGTTTACAGCACTTTTTATTTTAGTGGGCTTTTCATCACTCTTCTTGCTTCTCTTAATTCCAGGATTTATTTATGTAGTGTTCGGTCATACAATAAGAAAAAGAACAAAAGAGGGCAAAACAGAGTTTGTTAAATGGAAAGCATTCAGAAACTTTATGAACGATTTTAGTAATCTAAAAGAATATGGACCAGATTCTGTCATCATATGGGAAAGATTTTTGATTTATGCGACAGTGTTTAGGATAAGTAGGAAAGTAGAAAAAGCTTTAAAATTAAAATTACCAGAACTTAGTGATTCTACAAATGGAACTCTGTTTAATAACAATCTGTACATTTTTACACCTATAGCAATAAGCCAACTTTCAAATTCACTTGGATCCACTAATGCATCAAGCAATACTTCAAACTGGAGTAGTGGTAGTGGTTCTGGTGGTGGTTTTTCTGGAGGAGGAGGCTTCTCTGGTGGAGGTGGAGGTTCTGGTGGTGGTTTCGGGTAAAAGATACTCGTTGGTGTCTGCCCTACGATTAATCTGAGGTGAGTATGTTACTTGAAAATGTTAAATATATTGATGCAAACAATTGTTTGGTTGATGGTCACATAAGAATTAGCGGAAACAAAATAGCTAAAATATCTTCTGTCCCATTAAGGAAAAATGGTTCTGAAGAAATAATATCAGGAAAGAATAAACTCCTTATTCCTGGTCTAATGAATACGCACACTCATATAGCAATGACACTTTTTAGAGGTTTTGCTGATGATCTACCTCTTAAGGAATGGTTGGAAACAAAAATCTTTCCAGCTGAAAAAAATCTAACCGAAGAGGCAGTTTATTATGGTTCCCTACAAGGCATTGCAGAGCTCATACATTCTGGTTGCACTTTTTTCAATGATATGTATTTTTTTGCTGATCAAACTGCAGATGCAATAGTTAAATCAGGAATTAGAGCAATTTTATCACCAGGAATAACAGATTTTTCTTCCGATAATGTTCTTGAGCAGATAATTCGACTTCATGGCTCTTATGCTACTAAAATTGATGCTGGTGGAAGAATTAAAGTCTATTTTGGCCCACACGCTCCATACACTTGTTCAATTAAAACTCTCGAAAAAATATCTGAAGCTGCAAAGTCGCTTAATACTGGGATACATATCCATTTAAACGAAACACTGAATGAAGTTGCTGAGTTTTCTTCAAAAAATAGTGGGCTAAGACCTATTGAAAAATTTGCACAAATCGGACTTTTTGAAAATAAAACTATAGCGGCACATTGTGTTCATCTTTCTACAAAAGAACAAGAAATTTTGAAGAAGTTTAACGTAATGGTATCACATAATCCTTCATCAAATTTAAAATTAGCATCTGGAATTGCACCTATTCAAGAATACATTGACAACGGCATTGCTGTTTCTATTGGTACAGATGGAGCATCATCAAACAATCAGCTAAACATGGTTAAGGAAATGCACATAGCATCTTTAATAGGTAAAGTTGCTGGGAAACTTAATCCACTAGCTATATCTGCTGATACAGCTTTTAATATGGCAACCAAAATTCCAGGTAATTGGATATACGATGGGCAAGTTGGAACAATCAAAGAAGGTTCAATAGCAGATGTAGTTTTCATTGACATAGACACTCCATCTACAGTTCCAGCACTTGATCCAATATCAAACTTAGTATATGCTTCAACAGGTACAGAAGCTGACACAGTCATAATTGATGGCGAATGCGTTATGAAAAATAAAATCATAACAACATTTGATGAAGAATATGTACGTAGAGAAACTCAAAAAATTTCTACTCGAATCACGAAAAAAAGAGGTTATTTACTATGATTTTAGGTCTTATTGGTGGATCTGGTTTCCTTTCGTTCCCATTCGATAATAAACCATCTGAAGAAATTGTTGATACTAAATATGGAAAAGCAAACCTTCAAAAATGCAAATTCAAAAATACTTCTCTATATTTTCTTCCAAGGCATGGAAGATACCACTCTATACCTCCTCATAGCATCAATTACAGAGCAAACATTAAAGCGTTAGAATTAGTTGGAGTAACTCATATAATTTCAACTGGTGCAGTTGGAGCAATTAATTCAGACTTTAAACCTGGGATGCTTGGTACATGCTCGTCATATCTAGAATTTACTCATAATAGACAGGTCACATTTTTTGATAGTTTTGAAAAAGGAATGGTTCACACTGACCAAACAAATCCTTACTCAAAATTTCTCAATGATAAAATTATTGGAGGTTGTACCTCTCTAAATCTACCGAATTTAACCGATTTAACAATGGTTGTTACGCAAGGTCCAAGGTACGAAACAACATCAGAAATAAAGATGTTTAAACTGCTTGGTGGAGACATTGTTGGTATGACTGGATATCCAGAGGTTGCATTAGCGAATGAACTCAAAATTGAATACTCATGTATAGCTATTTCTACAAATTACGCAGCAGGACTTTCATCAAAGCCATTAACTATAGAAGAAGTTGAAAATCAAATGAACCTTTCTCAAACTAATCTTAATAACCTTTTCAAAAACATATTTAAGTCAATATGGCAAGAAAATGGATAATAAAGAAATTTTAAATAAAATATCCGACCTATTTTTAAGATTTACTTACAATCTATACATTTCAAGAAAAATTAAATACAGCCAATACAATGAAATTTGGGAAAAAGACTTTAGCTTAATACCAGAGAAGTTCTTACAAATACTCTCTTCACAAAGTACTGACAATTTTGTGAATGAAGAATTACAAAGAGCTAAATCACTAAATGTTAATGTAGTCCCATTTAATCATGACGATTACCCAGAATCACTAAAATTTTTAAAAGGTATGCCGCCAGTTCTATACACCAAGGGCAAATTGAAATTGAATAATTTTGGTAACTGTGCAATCATTGGTTCGAGAAAAGCAAGCCCATATGGAAAAAAATATGCATTTCGTTTCTCAGCTGATCTAGCTAGGAATGGACTTACAATAGTTTCTGGTATGGCATATGGAATTGATTCAGAGGCACACAAAGGAGCTCTTTCTGTTAATGGCAAAACTGTAGCAGTTTTTGGAACAGGAGTAGACGTATGCTATCCAAAATCTCATAGAACTTTGATGAATAGAATCTCATCTGAAGGTCTACTTGTGTCTGAATTTCCACTTGGTGAAAATCCAAGACCATATTACTTCCCTGCTAGAAATAGAATAATTAGTGGTCTATCTGATGCTGTACTTGTCTTAGAAGCAGCGATAAAAAGTGGTGCAATGATAACAGCTGACTTAGCAATTGATCAGGGCAAAGAAGTCTTTGCACTTCCAGGTTCAATAGATTCTGAAACATGCATGGGCACAAATACTCTTCTTAAAAATGGAGTAAGGGTTTTAACAGAGTCTCAAGATGTAATGTCTCTTCCATGCTTTAAGTCTGTGGTAAAAACCAACGTCTCAACTGCAAGCAATAATTTTACTGAAATAGAAAATACAGTTTTGGATATGCTCAGAGCAAATGATTTAAATTTTAATGATATTATTGAAGGTAGTTCAAGGAATACTCAAGAAGTAATGCAAGCATTAACCTTGCTTGAGTTAAAAGGCACAATCAAAAAGAATGGCTCGAAATATTCACTTTACCAGTCAATATTTTAAGTTAAACTCCTCTACTTAATCTTTTAATTAGAAATTCTGGGAATCCTTTTTCCTTCATTTTTTTCTGAGTTTTATATATTGGATATGGAAATCTTAAAATTTTTAGCAACATGGCGTTAGTGTCAAACAATGCAAATGAACAATCTGGGTTCCCATCTCTACTTTGACCAACAGAACCAACATTTATAACATATTTACTTTCAGGCGTTAATTCCCAGTCAATCCCGTTATGAGCTCTTTGTGTAGTTACAATACGCTCTTTCGAGATTTCATATATTTGAGGAACATGAGAATGCCCTATAAACAAGATGTTGTTTTTTGTGTTTAAATCAGAATCAGCTAAAGCTGATTCTTCATCAAGTACGTATTTATAGGGATGTTCAGCATCTAAAAATGAATGAGTAAATGTGAAATTTTTCTTTCTTTTTATGGTTGGTAGTTTTTTTACAAACTCAATTTCATTTCTGTGAATAAAACTTTTCTGAATATTTAGTGCTACAACAGCATCTTCATTGAAATATATATCCAGTGAATCTGTAAGAAACGCTTGATCATGATTACCTCTAACGGAATCAAAATTAAACTCTCTTAAAGCATCTATACACTCTACAGGATTTGGTCCGTACCCAACAATATCTCCACAACAAACAATATCGTTTACATCAATATCTTTTAGATATTTAAGAACACACGATAAAGCCTCATAATTCGCATGAATATCGGAAATAATTGCATAAATCATGATTATAGTTTAATATAAAAAAAGCGGAAAGCATTCTATCTTTCCGCTTTTTTTATATGCTACTAAATTATTTTACTTCGATTAGTGCTCCAACAGCAGCTAATTTGTCTTTGATATCATTAGCTTCTTTTTCGCTAATTTTCTCTTTGACTGCTTTTGGTGCGCTATCTACTAGTACTTTTGCTTCTTTAAGACCGAGTCCTGTTACTTCTCTTACAGCTTTAATTACTTGGATCTTCTGTGATCCAGCTTCTGTAATGATTACATCAAATTCTGTTTGTTCTGCTTCTCCGTCGCCTGCTTCTCCAGCTGGTGCAGCAGCAACTGTGGCCACTGGCATATCAGCAGAAACGCCAAAACGTTCTTCGATTGCTGAAACTAATTCTACTAATTCTAAAACTTTCATCTCTTCTATAGCTTTAAGTATTTCTTCTTGTGTCATTTTATCCTCCTATGACTATGCGTTTTGCTCTTTTTCTTGCTTAACTGCATTTAATGCCCAGCAAACTTTTGTAAGTGTATTATTTAATACAACAGCTAAATTACGAGTTGGTCCTTTGATGCAATAAGCAACTTGACCAAGTAATACTTCTCTTGGTGGAATAGAGGCAAGTTTAATTGCTTCTTGTTTTGAAAGTAATTTTCCTTCAAAATATCCACCTTTAATAACAGGTTTTTTCTTACCTTTGGCGAATTCTTTTACAGTTTTTGGAGCTTCAATTGGATCATCAATCGAATAGACAACTCCTGTCATGCCATTAAAGATTTCATTAGCAATTTTTTCGTCTAGTTCAATTCCAGCCTGTTCTGCGCTTTTCAAGAATAAAGTATTCTTTGTAACAAAAGCGTGACAACCTGATTTATTTACAGTCATTCTAAAATCTGTTAATTCAGAATCTTTCATTTTTTCGTAACTATAAAAAACTAAACTTTTAGCTTCTTTCCATGTTTCTGCCATTTTTTCGCAAATTTGTTCTTTTTGGTTTCTTGTTATCATACATTTCCTCCTTTCAATAAAAAATGCCTCCCCAAAATTGGGAAGGCATTAATTTTCTTTTTAAATGCTTCCCTATGCAAGATATTTTTAAATCGCTATCGATTCTCGCAGTCTCTGGGGTATCAGTTTAGGAATTCTCTAAATTACTATTTAGCAGCACTCCTAGTCAAATTCGTTATGTTTAATCTTAGTGATGGACTCATTGTTAATGTTAAAAAACAACTTTTAATATATTGTCCTTTTGCAGAAGACGGTCTTGCTTTCACAATTGCATTTGTTAAAGCAAAAATATTCTTTTCTAGATCTTCTTTGCTAAAGTCAATTTTACCTACAGGAACATGAATATTTGCAAACTTGTCTATCCTGTACTCAACTTTACCAGATTTCATTTCTTTTATTGCTTTTTGCAGGTCGTTAGTTACTGTTCCGAGTTTTGGGTTTGGCATTAGTCCGCGTGGTCCTAGAATTCTTCCTAGACGTCCAACTGTACCCATCATATCAGGTGTTGCAATACAAACATCAAATCCGAACCAACCATTTTGTATTTTTTTAACGACTTCGTCGTCACCAATGATATCTGCTCCAGCTTCTTTAGCTTCCTCTATTTTGTCGCCATTTGTGAAAACAAGAACTTTTACATCTTTGCCTGTTCCTGCTGGAAGACTAACCATTCCTCTAATGTTTTGGTCGGAATGCTTTGGGTCTACACCGAGACTCATATGTAGCTCTACTGTTTCTACAAACTTAGCAGTTCTAAGTTTTGGCAATAAATCTAATGCATCGTCAATATTGTACTCTGCATCTTCTTCAACTGATTTTAATACGTTTCTAAACTTTTTTCCTGACATGTTTTTTCCTTTAAGTACTGCAGTTTATATTTCGACTTCGATTCCCATCGATCTTGCAGTACCGGCTACCATGCGTTCAGCAGATTCAACATTAATTGTGTTTAAATCTTTCATTTTCATCTCAGCAATTTTATGAATCTGTTCTGCATTAAGCCTTCCCACTTTTTTACGGTTGGGTTCACCGGATGCTTTTTTAAGATTTAGCTCTTTTTTTACTAAAGCAGACACTGGAGGTGTCTTGGTAATAAAGCTAAATGTACGGTCAGTAAATACTGTTATCACCACTGGTATTTTTAAACCTTTTTGGTCTGCAGTTTTATCGTTAAATTCTTTAACGAACTGCATAATATTTACACCTTTTTGACCAAGTGCTGGTCCTACTGGTGGAGCTGGAGTTGCTCCTCCTGCTGATATTTGCAATTTTATATATCCGGATACTTTTTTTGCCATTTGTATATCTCCTTTTGAGTTCTAGATTTTTTCTATAAAAGAAAAATCAATTTCTACTGGCATTTCTCTACCAAACATTACTAACTTAATTTTAGCTTTTTCGGTTTCTTCTTCAATCTCTTCTACAGTTCCAGTGAGATCTTGGAATGGACCATTAGTTATTTTGATGTGATCGCCAACACTGAAATTTAATAACGCTCTTGCTTCTTCTTCGGTAACTCTGTTAAGCATTATAGAAACTTCTTTTTCGCTAAGTGCAGTAGGCATACCCTCTGGACCAACAAATCCTAATACGTTTGGTGTCCTTCTAACAGCATACCATGTTTGGTCGTCTAAAGACATTCTAACAAGTATATATCCGGGATAAACTTTTTCTTCTACCGGATCTTTTTTCCCTGGTTTTCGCTGATAATCTACAGGGATCTTAATGTCCAATATTCTTCCTTCAATGCCAAAAGATCTGGCTCTTTCAAGTAAACATGTTTTAACATGTTTTTCTTTTCCAGAGTAAGTATTAATAAGATACCACTGAGGTTGATTATCTTCTTGAAGTATAGCCATTTAATTAAGCTCCAACACCAGTTGCAAATTTTAGAAATGTTTCCAAGGCTTTAGCATAAACAGTATCTGTAACGCCTAAGAATAATGACCAAACCGCTACAAACAACACTACTATAAGCGTTGTTTGCCACAATTCTGTCATTGACGGCCAAGTTGTCTTATGTCTGATTTCGTACCAGACATCCACAAAAAATTGTATTGTTTTGTTATTATTTTTTTTCATAAGAAAAAGCAGGCGCGGGAGGACTCGAACCCCCAACACTCGATTTTGGAGACCGATGCTCTACCAATTGAACTACGCGCCTATTACCTTACCTCCCTGTGTTCTGTATGTTTCTTGTCAAAGGAGCAATATTTTTTAAGCACAAGACGATCCGTTGTGTTACGTTTATTCTTTGATGTTGTGTAATTCCTGTGTTTACATTCAGTACATTCTAAAGTTATTTTATCTCTGCTTTGTTTACCTTTTTTAGCCATTTAGGATTTACCTCTCTTGTGCTTTCTCAATTTTCTATTCGACGATCTTGGTGACAACT
>JAGLCW010000104.1 GCA_023146045.1 Caldisericia bacterium | reverse complement strand
GCTCTTCCTGAAAAATCAGCGTACTTTTTCCAAGGTTTTAAATACCATTCCATAATTTATGTCCTTTAGTCCAAATCTGGTAAAAACTCGCTAATATTAATTCTGTAAGGAATTAACAAAAAGTAGTTAAGAAATAATTGTGGAAAAACCCCAAAGAATAAGTAAAAAGTAACAAAATATGAAAAAAATCCAATGGTATTGATAAGTATCAGAATAATTGCAAAAACTAGCAAACTTAATAGTCCAATAATGTAGGGAGCAATAATGATGTTACCTGATAATTCATCAAAAGTCTTCCAACAGGTTTCTTTAAAATTCTTTACTTGGGTTTCATTTATTTCGAATTTTGTTTCATCTTTTTCGTTTTGTGTTTCACAAATATCAATTCGTGTAAAATATCCAAATTGTATTCTAAAATAATAGGAAGAATCCTGTGATGTTACCTTATATGCAGGTCTTGTGCCATCAAAAAATTTAATATCTGTCCATGAACGTTCCAAAGGTGAAATATCAGGATTAGAAAAACCAAAATTTTGAATTAGTTTTGATAGATACTCTGCGCAATTCTTCCTATGAATTCCAAAAATAAAAATTGTTTCTTTAGCTTTCTTCCAAGCCAGCCAATAAGTCAAAAACAGAAGGACTAACTGTACAAGAACAATAACAACAATAAAAGGTACAGAAAGGCTTAACAAGATGTAGAACATATGTAACATCAAATAAAAAGATGGTAACAAGTAAGGAAGAGAACAACTTACATAAAGAAAAATGCCATCCCATTTGTACTTTTTTTGCAAGCTGAGGAAATAGAATAATAGTATTGTCGTAACCAATATCGTAACAGCTAAAAACCACATAGGTACATCCTTTTAATCTATATCAGGTAAAAGTTCAACAATTTCCATACCGTAAGGAATACAAATAAAATATCTAAGAGCAATTTGCGGTAAAATAAGAATGATTAAGTCAAGTATCCCAGAAGAATAATCAATTAAATATGAAAAAAAGTCATCTGACTTGAAAAGGATAAGTATACCAGACAAAACTAGTATACTTAATAGACCAATAATGTATGGAGCTATAAGATGGTTATCTGATAATTCATCAAAAGTCTTCCAACAGGTTTCTTTAAAATTCTTTACTTGGGTTTCATCTATTTCGTATTGTGTTTCACAAATATCAATTCGTGTAAAATATCCAAATTGTATTCTAAAATAATGGGAAGCATCTTTTGATGCTACCTTAAATGTAGGCCTTCTACCATTAAAGTGATTAATACCTGTCCATAAACGTTTTACGTTTGAAATGTTAGGATTGGGAAAACCAAGATTTTGAGTTAG
Source organism: Caldisericia bacterium (assembly GCA_023146045.1). GTDB lineage: Bacteria > Caldisericota > Caldisericia > UBA6126 > UBA6126 > JAGLCW01. The sequence continues at coordinate 736 of JAGLCW010000104.1, read as the reverse complement.
CCTTGATAGATATTCTCTGCAATTATCAGGGTGAATCCCAAAAATCAGTATAGTGTTCTTAGCTTTCTTCTTGGCTATCCAATATATTATTAATAGAATGGTTAGCGATGCAAGACTAAAAATAGTGACAGAATGCACAGAAAGGTTGTATGAGGCGTAGTATCTAGAAAACCAAAAATAGAAAAATATCACTGGGGGTTGCAGGTAAAAACTTTTATAAAGAAAAACGCCATTCCATTTATATTTCTTTTGCAGGCTAAGCAAAAAAAACAAAATGATTGTTATAAAGTATATTGAAGCTGGTAATAACCACATAAAATACCTCCTAACTGAGTAGCTAAAACTATTTCCCTAACTCAAATAGAGTTGGTCCCATAAAAACTAACATCTTCTTCGGCTTTTGGATCTGGACCATAATCATTTTCACCAAGATTACTGTCTGTGCACATCCACACTATCATTAGTATCCAGCCTACTATTGGAATAAGCGAGATAAAAACATACCAACCGCTACGGTTTGTGTCATGAAGCCTTCTTACTCTTACGGCAAGAGTTGGAAGAAAAATAATTAAGCTCCACAACCATGATACTATATATCCTGCATTCGAACCTGTAGTAACACCGCCACTATTTGCAGTAGCATCTGCAGTCATTCCAGCAAATGCAATTACTCCAATAATTACAGCAATTAGAATATTTATAAGTGCAAAAGTCCAGTATTCTTTTCTTCGAGCTC
>JAGLCW010000103.1 GCA_023146045.1 Caldisericia bacterium | reverse complement strand
ATTGCACTTGCTAATAAACTATCAACAAAAACATCGTTCCAATTAGATAAATTAATATTACTAGTGATTATTGTGCTTTTATTTTCATACCTCTTGTCAATTAATTGAAAAAACATTTTTGCTTCTTTTTCCCCAATTGGTAAGTAACCAATTTCATCAATTATTAATACTCGATATTTTGAATAGTGTTTAATTCTAGCTTCTAGTCTATTTTCTAAGAAAGCTTTTTTTAAATTAAGTATTAGATCATGACATTTAATGAAATATGTACTATGTCTTTTTCTAGCAGCAGCTATTCCTATTGAGGTCGCCAAGTGGGTCTTACCTACGCCAGAATTACCTATTAATATTATGTTTTCTTTAAGTTCAATAAATCTTAAAGCTTCGAAATCTAGAAACTGTTTCTTATTTATTTTAGGTTGAAAGTTAAAATCAAAGTCACTAAGTTCTTTAAAATGAGGAAAGCCAGCTACTTTAACCATTGCATTAGCAGCATTATGATTTTTAACTTTCATTTCTTTAGTGGTTAATTCACATAAAGCATCTACAAAGCTAATTTTATCTTCATTAACTTTATTTATATATTCCTCTAAATGGACAATAAATTGACTAAGTTTTAGTTCTGTTAAGTTATCTTGTAACATTTGATAATTGCTCATTAAATACCTCCAACTGTTCTAAATGATTTTTAGCATATTCAACTGTTTTAGTTTCACAATAATGTGGGAAAGTAATTTTAGTTAATTGTAAATGATGCTCTGTTATGTAGTTTATTTTTTTAGATGATATTTTATGTGTAGTTATTAATTTTTTGCTATAATAGACATACAAAGTATCATCTAATACTTTGATTGTAACTGTTTTACCAATGTATTCAGTTGGAACTGAATATTTATTGGATTTATAGTTGAATAATGAATTTAGATTTACATTCAATTTTTTAACAGTTAGTTTGTAAGAAGAGCACACATTAACGCTTGGTAAAGGTTTAAGGTGCTCTTTTTCTTTTTGAAATACTAAAACAGGTGGTAAGTTTGTTTTTTGGTTAATTCTAGAGTTTGCTTCTTTGCATATTATTTTAACTTTTTCATACAATTCATTAAAATTTGAAAGAGTACCATTGTAGTTATGTATTTCATCAATTATTTTCATTGGGTTTTCTACTTTAGCTTTTGTTTGTGGTCTACTTGCGACACAAGGTTT
>JAGLCW010000102.1 GCA_023146045.1 Caldisericia bacterium | reverse complement strand
TCTGTTTCTTCTATAGCCACCAACATGCGAGTTCGAGGTGGAGGGGCTTATTATATGATAAGTCGAAGCCTTGGGGTAGAATTTGGAACTGTAATTGCTATTTTCTTCTATATAGCTCAATCGCTGGCTGTATCTTTGTACATAATCGGTTTTGCAGAAGCCATTTTTTCTTTTTTTCCTCATATTGGTATTCCGTTTGTATGGATAGCAACGATTGCAAATGTTCTTGTTTTTATTCTAGTATATGTAGGAGCTGATTGGTCTATTCGTGCACAATACCTTATTCTGGTAATAGTTCTTCTGTCCATTGTTTCATTCTTTATTGGTTCAGGTAGTCAACTATCGCTAGCAACATTTAAACTAAATAGCACTCCTATCTGGTCAGATAAAATTACGTTTTTTACTATGTTTGCCCTTTTCTTCCCTGCTGTTACTGGTATTATGGCAGGAGTGAACATGTCTGGAGATTTAAAAGATCCAAGTAAATCTTTGCCAACAGGAACTTTAAGTGCGATTGGATTTACTACCATTATTTATATTGGAATGGCTTTTTTCCTTGCCAGCAGTACTTCACGTGAAGTTTTGATTGGTACCACCTTCGTAATAGGCGATATGGCTAAATGGGGTATTTTAGTATATGCTGGTGTAATTTGTGCAACCATTTCGTCTGCTATTGGAAGCATGATGGGTGCACCACGTATTCTACAGGCATTTTCGAAAGATAATATATTTCCCTGGTTGCAGACATTTGGAAAAGGCACTGTCACAAAGAATGAACCAAGGAATGCCATTATTCTTACGTTTATAATTTCTCAGATTGCCATATTTATGGGCGATTTGAATACCATTGCTCCCGTAATTACCATGTTTTTTCTAATTACCTATGGCACAATTAATTTGGCTTGTTTTTACGAATCGATCACCAAAAATCCAAGCTTTCGACCTACTTTTCATTTGAATCATTGGTTAGTTTCTCTGGTAGGAGCTGTAAGTTGTCTGTTTATCATGTTTTTAATGAATATAACGTGGGCATCTGTTGCCATTTTACTTTCGTATGGCATGTACACGCTGGTGCAACGGTCTCAGATTAGTGTAAGTTGGGGCAATGTAAGAAGTGGAACAGCTTTACAGATGGCTAGAAATGCTTTATTACGACTGGAACGGGAGAAATACCATCCCAAAAACTGGCGATTGTCTGTATTGGTTCTTACTGGTGGAAACTACAATAGGTTAGTTTTAACTACGTATGCCACACTTCTTTCCGGGCAACGCGGAATTGTCTCACTGGCACAGATAATTATTGGTCACCTAGAAGATTACTTTACGATTCAGTCCAGTGCTGAAAAGCAACTTCGTAAATTTATATTGTCCAATAATCTTATGGCATTTCCTGTGGCAGTGGTAGATGTAAGTTTTACGGAAGGATTGAAATCGCTAATACAGTGTCATGGAATTGGAGTATTACGACCAAATACTATTCTATTGGGTTGGAGTGGAGATCCAGATAAATCGGAAGCTTTCCAGCAGATTATAAGTATTGTAAGGAAAATGGATCGAAACATGATTATTGTACGATCCGAAAGTCATTATCAGTCTATTGAACCACCGTGTGGTGCAATTAATGTATGGTGGGAAGAATCAAAAAATGGGTCTATGATGTTAATGTTGGCACACCTGTTAAAAGAAAATAGAGAATGGCGAGATTGTCCATTGCGACTTCTTCGAACAGTCCCATGTAAAGCCAACGTAGAAGACATTATGAAAAAAACAAAAGAAATGCTAGCAAAAGGAAGAATTAAGGCTGAAATAGTTATTCTCCCATGCGACAATAATTTGGAGGCTATTCGAGAAGCAATGGAACCATCTGCAGTTTTGTTTGCAGGATTTCATATTAATACTTCTAAAGAGGGTGTGGATACCTACACCCTAGACAAACATATTATGACACTTCCTGGAGACATCATTCTGGTCCGAAGTACCGAGCACTTTTCACTTTCAGAGTAGGGGCTAATTCAATTACTAACTCAATCCTGCTCTAATCTTTGGTTTTGCTATAAAGTATACTGCTAGGGAGAGTATTAGTACCATGGCTGTGCAGAATAGTACTGTTTGCCAGTCGGCTGTTTTGCTTAGTATCATTTGGTTTGCTTTGTATGACCAATAGAAGGGGCTCCAGTAAACTGTCCATTGCCATTTCGGGGCTAAAAATTCAAATACTGCTATTGATCCTGCTACTGGTAGAAAAACCATTTTAACATTGGTGACTGCTTCCATGGCGTCTTTGCTTGCGAGTCCTTGAACAAATCCAATAATTAAGCTTAGTACCATGGCTGAAATGCCTACAAGAATTATCATGAACCAGTTAATATCGTAGTAGCCTGTTATGAATAAAGCTACTATGATGGATATTAGAGATATAAATCCACCCAGGAGTACTTTGCCTAGAACAAATTCGGTTTGTGAAACTGGAGTTACATTAATTGCGTTGATTGTGTTTTCTGATTTTTCGTAAACAATGCTTATTGCTATTAACATGCCTGCAAGCATTATCATTATTGATATAAGGAAATTAACAAGGCTTGTTTTTACTGGTGGTACTGTATGTCCAAACGAATACAGGGTGGCGGTTGTTTCTTCAATGGTGGATCCTAACTCGTATAGTGCGCTTAATGAAGTTGAGTAGGCTCCAACTATTTCAGGTTCGTTTCCTTGTAAAAGAATTTCATACTGGTTGCCTTTTTTTAGCATTGCTACAATATCGTCTCGTTTTTCTATTCGCTTTATGGCGTCTTCTCTGTTGGAAACAAATTCTACTTTTGCGAATTTTTCCATGTATTCAATGTGTGCAGGCGAGTCGTTTTTAAGTAGGACTAAATTTACTGTTGTGTCGTTTAGGCCAGGAACGAAAAACATTATTCCAATTGCTAAAAATATCGGCATGATTATTATTAACAGTGCCATAGAATCACGTCTTGCGGTTTTCAAATCTCTAAAGAATATTCTTAGTATGTTTTTCATATTATCCTCCTAAACCGTTAGTGATTTTTTGAATCTTGAGTTGGCAAGTGCAAAAAATAAAATACCGCCTACCAAGAATGCACAGCTGGATAGAAGGACATATTCAACATTGGTGTTGGTCATCATTATTTCTTTCATGCTTTGTAGCAATGGGTATGTTGGGAATAATCTTAACCACAATGGATCAAAACTAGGTACTAAGTATGAAAATGCTGGTAGCATTAGTCCAATCATAATTATGTACAACATTCCAAAAGCATTTGACATGTTGTCAAAAAAGCTTGAAACAAACAAACCAAAGGATGAAAAGGCAAAGGTTGAAAGTATAAGCAGTAAGTAAAAAAGTAAGTAGTTTGGTTGCGCACCCATAATTGGTATTGTAATTATGGAAGATGATACTAAAACGGTGGTGCCAATTACCATGGTTTTGGATAGTAGATACTTCCACATAGGTAATGGTGTAACTGCGAATGCTTTTACAACGCCTTCGTCTTTGTCGAGGAAAATGTATGCTATGACAATAAATAATCCCATTAGCGACCCCATGAATACAACAAAAATTGGAATCATGTTTTGGCGATTGTTTAAAATTGGAACATCAGCTAAGGTTGTTACTTCTTGTTGGTCATATGCTTCTTGGAATGTAGTTGGGTTTTGGTTGTGCAGAACGTACAACAGGTTTTTTAATCTTTGGGTTTCATATCCTTGAATGTAGTATTTATATGAAGCTTCTCCAAGGTCGTCCATCATGACTGTTGCGCCACCTGTTTTTTCTTGGTATGCGAGTCTGATCGCTTCGTCTTCATTATCACTCACGTACATGGTTGTTTCTAATTCGCCTGTAGTAAGGTCATA
>JAGLCW010000101.1 GCA_023146045.1 Caldisericia bacterium | reverse complement strand
ACATTGTCTTTAAAAATGTATCTTTTCAATACGAGAAAGATAGAACAATTCTCAACAATATATCCTTCAAAATCAATGCAGGAGAAACAGTTGGAATTATTGGAGGAACTGGATCGGGAAAATCTACATTACTTCAATTGATTCCAAGATTATATGACATTACTGAAGGAACAATACATATTGACGATATGGATATTCGAAACATTTCACTAAAAAAACTTAGAAAATCAATTGGGGTAGTACTACAGAACACAATACTATTCTCTGGAACCATTAGAGATAACTTAAAATGGGGAGATGAAAACGCCACAGACGACCAAATAAAAGAAGCAACAAGAATAGCCAAGGCGCATGAATTCATTATGAGTTTTGAAAAAGGTTATGATACAATTCTTGGACAAAAAGGTGTTAATTTATCTGGTGGGCAGAAGCAGAGAATTGCTATTGCTAGAGCACTTTTAAAGAATCCAACTATTCTTCTATTAGATGACAGTACAAGTGCCGTAGATATGAAAACCGAAGCATTAATTCAAAAGGAACTAAACGAGAAACGTAGCAATCTTACAAATATAGTAGTTGCCCAACGAATTAGTTCAATCATTGATGCAGACATGATAATAGTTCTGGAAAATGGTGAGATTAACTCAACTGGCATCCATAAGACTTTGTTAAAAACCAGTACTGTTTATCGAGATATCTATTATTCACAAATTGAGGAAGGGGAATAGCATGAAAAACGAACAATCTTCAAAAACAGATATATCTGCAAATTTCCGACCTAAATTTGGAGGCGGACACAGAAATTTTGGTGCAGAAAAAGCAAAAAACAGTTCTGCTACTTTAAAGCGATTATGGAAGTATTTATTGTTAATGAAATGGCAGCTGCTTTTAGTATTTATTATGATCATAATGGCTTCTGGTGCTGTTGTAGCTGGTCCATACTTAATCGGTATTGCAATTGACAAATATATAATACCAAAAGATTACACTGGACTTTCAACTCTGTTGCTTATTATGATAATTGTATATTTTTCACGGTCATTTTTCTTTTGGGCACAAAACTACGTTATGATAGCTATTGCACAAAACACAGTTGAGGAAATGAGAAATGATGTTTTCAAGAAACTTCAATCGCTCCCGATAAGTTATTTTGATCAACATTCACGTGGTGACATAATGAGCCGTGTTACAAATGATGTTGAAAATGTAAGCAATATTTTGAATTCAAGTGTAACTCAATTGTTTTCCAGCGTAATATCGGTCACAGGAACAATAGCAATGATGATTGTTCTTAGTCCACTATTGACATTTTTTGCAGTTCTTGTTTTACCACTAATGTTTATTTCTACAAGAATGATTGCTAAAAAAACAAAAAAATACTTCTCGCAGCAGCAATTTCGTTTAGGAAAGCTTAATGGTATTATTGAAGAAACAATAACAGGCCAGAGGGCAGTTAAGGTTTTTACACATGAAAATAGTGTAATATCGACGTTTTCCACAGAAAACAAACTGTTACTTAAAGCAGGTTTGAAAGCTCAGATATTTTCTGGAATGATTCCCCCATTTATGGGTGTTATAAATAACCTGAGTTTTGCTATTGTCGCAGGGGCTGGAGCATGGATGGCAGTGGCAAACATGATCACGATTGGAATTATTGCAAGCTTCATTGGATACACAAGACAGTTCATGCAGCCGTTAAATGAAATTGCTAACCAGTTTAATTTGATACAATCAGCAATTGCAGGAGCTGAACGAGTATTCCAAATACTTGATGAACAACCAGAACCTTTAGACATTGAAAATGCTTTTTCCTTGAAAAAAATACACGGTAAGGTTAAGTTCAATAATGTAAGTTTTGGCTATACAAAGAATACTGACGTGCTTAAAAATATTTCTTTCACTGCTGAGCCTGGTCAGAGTGTAGCGTTGGTAGGACCTACTGGTGCAGGAAAAACAACAGTCGTAAATCTTATGACAAGGTTTTATGATATTACTCAAGGATCTATATATATTGATGATATCGATATCAAGCGTATTAAGAGAGAAAATCTTCGAACATCCATGGCAATTGTCTTGCAGGACACACATCTATTTTCAGAATCAGTACGAGATAATATTCGTTACGGAAGATTAAACGCTTCTGATGAAGAAGTGGAAGCAGCTGCAAGAATTGCAAACGCGCATCATTTTATAATGAACCTACACAACGGGTATGAAACAGTTTTGTCAGAAGATGGTGGGAATATAAGTGAGGGACAGAGACAACTTCTATCAATTTCTAGAGCCATTCTTGCTGATCCACCAATACTAATTCTAGACGAAGCTACAAGTAGTGTTGACACAAGAACTGAAATGAAAATTCAGGAAGCTATGCTTAAACTGATGAAAGATAGAACAAGCATTGTTATTGCTCATAGATTGAGTACTATTAGAAATTCAGATTTAATTCTGGTAATTGATCATGGAGAAATAATTGAGCGAGGAAATCATAAGGAACTAATGAAGCAAAAAGGATTTTACTTCAACCTTTACAAAACTAGCTTCGTAACTAAAAACTAATTGA
>JAGLCW010000100.1 GCA_023146045.1 Caldisericia bacterium | reverse complement strand
TAACAAGACTTGCAAACATAAGATTAATAACCAGAAATAGTGATAGAAACTTGTATAGTTTTTTCACAAGACACACTCCTTTTAAAAAATAATAGTGTTACTCAATAGTAAACCTATAAGATAATCCTAGTTTTTTGTCAATTCTACAAACGTAAATCTTGATAAAAGGTAGGTGTTTATTTAGACTCAACATATGAAAGTTCTGTTAAAGAATGATAGTAATTTTTGATTTAAAGTAGGATGATCATAAGCATACAAAAATGAATATGAGAAATTATATCAATGGAGTTTGTAGTTAATGAAAAATAGAGGATGCCTAAAAATATAGGCATCCTCTATTTATGTTAATTACTTACTGTTTTGAAAATCTAAAACAATAAAAAATTCATTAAAAGATAAGAAATAAGAGATAAGCTGTCTGTGAAAAGAGTTTTTCTTTTTCTTGTACATTTAAACGCAATTTTATTGAATTTAGGACAGCATTCTCGGATGTTTACTGTCTGAATTTCTGGAGAAAAAGTGTACGATGAGTTGATTGGCTTAACATAATATGTTCCAGGACACGGAAGAGTACAACCAGTTGAGTATACACCATCTGAGTGTTTTTCTAACACCTTTATGACATTCTTTTTTGCATCAATAATATTAATTTTTGTTCCCTTAGTACAACTTGTTGGAAGGGATATGTCAATTCGGCCCTTTTTCTTTTCTTTGTCGCAATCACACTTAAACTCAACAGTAGCATATTTTGGACAACATGGAACTTCAACCATTATTGACTCAGGTGAGAATTCACACTTCTCATTCTTTGCAATTACTGTATATGTAGCAGGACAAGGAAGTATGCATCCAGTGTCAAAAACACCTTTTTTATTAACTGTACCTTCCCAAACAGGTATTTTCCCAACATAAACTTTTCCACCATAAACAAAAACAGTTGTGCCATCTAAACATTCTCTAGGCAACTTAGTTACTATTCGACCACCTTCTTTTTCACATGAAAAGTTAGCTTCATATGAAGAATTACTTGAGCAACATTTCTTCATATCTATGGTAATGGATTTTGGGGAAAATGATACTCCGGGAGCTGTAGGTGTTACTACATATGTTCCAGGACAAGGTAAAACACATCGATATAATTCATCACCTCCAGGAGAGGTTTCATAAAAACCTGTATCTGAATTAGTAGTAAACGATCCGCTATAGTTAGTACCACGAAATCCTTTAATGTTCATTGTTACTGGATTACAATCACCCCTAACTATTCCATAAATCCTACCTTTGTCTGCGGAAGTTTTACAAATAAATTCTGCTAATTCAAACTTACCGTTTTCGCAACAATTATTCAGTGGATCATCAGGGGAAAACTTAATATTTATGCTAGCAGGAGTAAAAATACATGATCCTGTAGAACTAGTAGGAGTTACTTTATATTGACCAGGACAATCCAATACACATGGGTTATCACCTGTATCGCAGACAAATTTTTGAAGTTGAGCATCCCAAGTTATATCTGAAAAGTGTGTGACAACTCCGGTTAATAAATTAGTGACATTCAACTGGAAACCCTCCATTATGCAGGGTTTACAAGCTTCAGAAAATGTTGCTTTTATTCTTGCTTTATTTTTAGTAGGCTTGCAGCAATCTGGATATTTTTCAGGGGTAGCAGTCCAACTGATTACTTTGTCTTTATCATCTATGCAAATTTCAAGGCACCAGTGCTTCATGTCAGGATATTTTTTTATATAAGCAGAGATAAGAATTCCTAAGTTTAGATCTTTCATGTCCCATGGAATAAAATATTGAGTCCAGTTCCCATCAGTGCTATCACAATTTGGGTTAAAAGAGATTTTTGTTCCGCCTTTACTTCTATCATCATATTCTGTAAAACAACCACATAATGTTTTACAACAGCAATCAGGATATTTTTCTGGGGTAGCTGTCCAACTGATTACTTTACCATCATTACCTATGCAAAGGTCAAGGCACCAGTGCTTCATGTCAGGATATTTTTTTATATAATCAGAAATAATGATTCCTAAGTTTAGATCTTCCATGTCCCATGGAATAAAATACTCAATAGGATTTGAATTATCCAAATAACATCCCCTGTAAAACTCAATGGTAGTTCCACCTCTTCCTATATCGTATTTTTTAAAACAACCACAAATCGTTTTACAAGAAGGTTTTGTGCATGAAAAGTTAGCTTCATATGAAGCATTGTCTACACAGCACTTGTCCATGTCTATGTCGATGAAAGGTGGTGTAAATATTTCTCCGTTTGAAGCAATAGGTGTCACACGATATTCTCCAGGACAAGGTACAACGCATTCACTTAGAGTCTCACCACCAGGAGAAGTTTCATAAAATCCTGTAGTTGAATCAGTAGTAAATAATTTGCTACCACTAATACCACCAATGCCTTCAATTTTTATTGTTACTGGATTACAATCTCCAGTAACTGTTCCATAAATCCTGCCTTTGTCTCCGGGACAGTGACAGCTAAACGAGACCCTAACAACTTCAGGACAACAATTTACAACAACTGTTTGAGGATCGGGAGAGAAGACGCAATTTCCATTTTTAGGCCATACTACATAGGTTTCTGGACAAGGAAGTGTACATTCAGTGTCAGCAATACCGTTTGCGTTGACTTGTCCACTCCAAACCAAAGTTTCCCAGTCTGTTTTGTATATTTCGACAATTGTTCCTTCTTCGCAATTTACCCCATTCTCACCACTAATACTGACTATTATTCTTCCACCATCTTCTTCGCATGAAAAGTTAGCTTCATATGAAGCATCGTCTTCGCAGCACTTGTCCATGTATATGTCTATGAAAGGTGGTGTAAATACTACTTCGTTTGAAGCTATAGGTGTTACACGATATGTTCCAGGACAAGGTAAAACACATCGACCTGGAGGATTGGCAGGAGATGTTTGGTAAGAACCTGTATATGAATCTGTAGTAAATGATCCGCTATAACTAATAGCATTATCAATACTTTCAATTTTTATTTCTACGGGATTACAATTCCCAGTAACTTTTCCATAAATCCTTCCTTTATGAGGCGTGCAATCACATCTGAAGTTTGCTATTTCGTATCCTACGCCATCGCCTGCTTGTGGACAACAATCATCAATAGTTACTATTTGCTCTGATGGTGTAAATGAGCAACCCGATTGTGCACTTGGAACAACTTTGTAGGTTCCATTGCAAGTTAATTGACAGCGAGGACCAGTATCGTATCTACCTGATGAATCAGTAGATCCTGTCCATACAATATCACCATTTTCGCTAAATATTTTTATGGTTGTTCCAGGATTACAATTACCATAAACAGTTCCTTTAATCCTGCCACCACCGTCTTCGCAGCATGGATCTTGTCCTACATGCGATTCAATGTTGTAAATTACAATTTTATCATTTGGAGCATCTTCCTGACAAGCATAGATACAACAATTATTGCTTGGTTGACCTCCATCGCATGTCCAATTGAGAGTAATGTCCTCCAGAACCGGTGTTGGAAATTCATCTAAATTCGTTTCGCAAGGAGGATCACTAAAAAACTCAACTTTTACCTTTATGTACTTACTAGGTGTTGTTATGCTTGCAGACCCCGGAGTACTATCAGGAGTACCTGCAACTGTAACGATGGTGGAATCTTGAGTCCAAGGACCATCCACAAAATCACTTGTGTAAAATGAAAACTCTAACCTTGTTCCATCCGGTGTTTTTGCAGTCCATGAAGCTGTCAACAATGTCGGATTATCACATGTAAAACAACTAGCAGTCCAAGTTCCATGCTGGGCAGCTACTGAATTAGCCATTAATCCTGTCATGTCACTATAGGCATAATGCTTATTAGTGCCAGCAATATCGTATGCTCCAACCAATTCGATTGTCTGATTGTCATCAGCATCAGTCAAAAGTTCATATTCTCTAACAGAACTACTATCACCGACTATCCAGCAGTGACCTTCTGAATCAACAGCAACACCTCTTGGGGTGGAAACAGGATTTGGCGGCAAGTTTGTAGATACACTACCAATTAAAGATAACGTTGTACTACCCGCTACTGGCTTACTAAACAAATAAATTTTGTTATTTCTAGAAGCAACCCAAATTCCATCATTGCTGACTGTTAAACCAGAGCATGTATTTTCTGTACCTACTGTTCCAATTCCTGTTGCAATTGGAGAGTTCATACTGGTAGGCCAATTTGATGTATCCCAGGCATAAATTTCATTCCTGCTCTTAGATGTTGTATATATTATATCTATCAATTCATTGTCAATTGCAATTCCATAACCACCACCAGATACGCCACAATTACTATATGAAATTGGTGATTTATCTCCATTCGATGGATCAATCCTTGTTATTCCGTGATAATTATTTTCGACATAAACAATGCCGCATCTATCAATTACGGATCCATATGGTTTGCTAACAGTAGATTGGTTGTTCTGAGTTTGGGTAATGTTAGGTTTGTTAGCAATATAATTAATATGGTAAAGCTTGCTAGAATCTCTACCTCCTACCCAAAGTTCATTGTTTCTGTCAATGCTTGCAGACCTTAATCCTTGGGTATCTGTGTAAGCTGTTGTTTTATGGCCAGGTCTGAATACTCCCGGGGAAGTACCTAAGTCAACTTCCCAAACAACTGCATCGTCTTCTCCCCATCCTAAATAGGCTGAACCTACGATAGGATTAGCATTAGTAGCTTCTTCTACTGAAGTATGCACACCGTCATTGTTAATATCAACAGGTAGTGTAATAAACCGGTTCAATATTTTGACGACCGTGTCGGTATCACGATTAGCTACCCAGCAGTTACCATCAAGATCTACCGTTGTTCTTGATGGATTGCCATTTGTATCGGAATGACAGGTTAAGTATCTTCCGTATTCTTTACCTGCTTCAAGCATATAACCGTTAAATAATCCATCTTTAGTAGCAAGTAACGAAATAAAACCCTCATTGTGGCTTGGTATCCATATAAATGGATAAGTGTTTCCTGGAATAGTCATCTGTAGCTGATTATATGGTGCTCCAGCAGTTGTGGAAGAAACAGGTATCCAACCGCTTGGTCCATGGTTTACAGACATCGGAGTGCCTTCAATGAAATCAGCATCTGTAGTCCAGGTTTTTGAACCTGTTGTTGTTAGAAGTGCCTCATTTGAAGTACCAAAAAGCATCTCATAAAAGTTTTTTACAGGTTTGATGAAGAAATTAAAAAGTTTGCTATGTTTTATTTCTTTTGGTTTTGTAGTAGTAATTTGTAAATCGTTAGGAGTGATTTCCAAACAGTTTTGAAGAATTGCACTAAGCTCACTATATGTTTGGTGATCTGTTATATAGCGAACCTCATCATTATCAGTTTCAGGATTGCAGTCTGGATCAAAGATGGCTTTCCATTTGTGAAGCTCACCCTCAACAAGAATTATTTCTTTAATACAGCCTTGACAAATAGGTTCACAGGAATCGTCGCAGTCACAAGGTTCTTCTGGAGATAAAATATCTTCATGTGGATACATTTCCCACTTGATAACTTCAGTTGGATCATTAGGATTTTTCCAAATTTTCACACACCAATGTCTTCCTGGATCAGTTAGTTCGTCCATATTATTGGTACCATATGGGTTGTAGTCAATATAAGTGCTTAATACCCATGGTGATCCATTTGGAGCATAACAATCGGGATCAAAATTAAGTGGATGTTGACAAGCGTTAAAAGCTACAAGAGTTGTAGGTAAAGAAAGATTCTGTTCGGGTTCACTACACTCTGTTTGAAATACAATATTCATGAAGTTTGGAGTATTGATATTAATCTGGAAATTCGTAATACAACCACATTCGCCGTCATCACAGCAATTTCTATCTAAACATTCCCTTTCTGGGTGCATATCCCATTTCACAACTTCACCATATGGTTGATTCATTGACGAAGTTGGATCTACCCAAATTTCTAAACACCATTTTTTGTTATCAGGTGTAACAGGATTACTTGTTCCATCAGGCCATCCAATTGTCATATATTGCCACATTGTCCAGTATAATTCTCCAGGACCACCATTCCCAGATGGAATAGTATCAGGTTTGTAGCACTCATCAGCATTCATGGTATAGTCAGCTGAATTTAAGGCTTTGAGTGTGTTGAATAAAACGAATGTTTTTATACTTGAAGGATTACAATCTTCCTGAAACGTTATCCAAACAACTGAGCCTGTTGATTTTTGATGCTGAAGATCGATCAAACAACCACAATATTTAACTAGATTTACATCATCACAACATGGGTCTTTACCTGGATAAGCAGACCAATGGTCCGCTTCTCCATTAGAATTAACCCAAACATCAATACAGCATGGTATGTTAGTTCCAGTGTATTTGTCGAAATAATCCAAAACGGTGAACCCAGAATTAATGTCTACCAATGCTCCATGGAAGAGTATGACAAGAGGAGAATCTCCTGACTCACAATTTTCGTTAATGTAGACAGCAAGACAACCATCTGGATTTGGTCTAAGCCCTATTCGAATAATACAACCGCAATGTTTTATTAGATCCTCATCTGATCTTTCCACACATTCAAAGATTAACTCGGCAGTACTTGTATCTCCATGCCAGATAATATCTTTTGCATTTAGTGAATCAGCAGTTACACGAAGTGGGATCTGTGTTCTGCCGTTAAAAACAAAAGGAACAACAGCAGGATTATTAGGATCAATTTGATGTTCAATTCCATCAACTTTGTACATGTTGTTACCAATCTGGAATTCAATTTTTACACCGCTTTGAGTGGTTACTGAAGCAGTATGCGTGGCTTGATCCCAACCAAGCGTAGCTCCTACTTCATCTGCTACATATTTTATCACTAGAAACATTCTGCTGTCTTTATTAACAGGAGCTGCTTCCATAGGACCCTTTTCAATATCGTTAACCCAGTACATTGTGTTACCGACTTGATATTTTAAGTTTATCTCACATTCTTCTTCTGGAGGTGGACATGTTGGAGTTGCACATGCTTCAATAGAACGAGATATATTGTTATTTTCAGCATCTATAGCTTCAACGTAATAGCAATAAGTTGTGTCGTTTATAATGTTTATTTCGTCTTTATAAAATGTATCTTTAATGGAAAAATCAGTTACCGGCATTCGAGCTTGATTGCCAGAACCTATTCCCCTGTATACATAGTATCTTTCTGCACCATCAACCTTTTCCCACTTTAGGTAGTTATAACTACATTGTCCTTCTGCTTCTAGATGAAATGTAGGGGTAGATTCTATACCTGTAACAAGACTTGCAAACATAAGATT
>JAGLCW010000010.1 GCA_023146045.1 Caldisericia bacterium | reverse complement strand
TGGAAGATCCAGTTTGATGGAAGAACGAAACAACAAAAAGAAACAGGTATAGGATCAATTCTGATGACGCATGGTGGGACGCCATACGCAAACGACCAAGACAAAGCCTGTTAGAGGGGAACGAAATGAAAGACAAGATTGCGCTATTGCGTAAAGCCGTTGACGGTATTCAAGATGAAGCCGTCAAAAAAGAGTACACCGACACTTTAAGCTCGGTAGAGCAGTTTATCCAAACAGCAGAAAAAGACACGAGCAAGACAGAGGACTTGCAAGCACAACTTGAAGATGCTAACCTAAAACTGACAGGTGCTTTAAGAGATACGATGGAATATAAAAGCCGTCTAAAAAAAGCCGAAGGTCATATTAGCGAAAGAGATGAAAAAATTGATAAGGTGGAAAAACAGATTATTGATTTTGAAGCTGTCAAGTTAGAAAATGAAAGCCTCCAATCGTTAAAGGTCGAGAGAGATATAAAAGTCAGAAGTGAATATAGCGAATTAATAACAGCGTTAAAAGAACGCCCAAATTCCGATAACTTCAAAGATGATTTAATTTTCCCGACAGACGAAACACCAATTGACAAAATCCCTATAGAAGAAATCGAAAGCTCAAAAGCCAAGATTGACGACTGGAAGAAAAAAGGATTTTTGGAAATTGGAGATAAAACAAAAACCACGCCCAGCCCACAACCCGATAATACAACTGTTTTAGATAAGACATTAGATGCGGTGTTTGGGAAAGGGTGAGAAAAGGAAAATAAAAAATGAGTAATTCAATCGCATTAGTAACAAAATATAACGCAAAGGTAGATCTTGCGTATTCCGTTGCTTCACGTTCGAGCATTTTAGACACGCCCGAAAATTTAGTTATGTGGGTAGGTGCTGACACCGTTAAATTGCCTAAAATTGACATTCAAGGTCTTGCCGATCAAGATAGAAATGGCGATATGGTAGAAAGCGACACCGATGTAACATATGGCACTTATCAACTTTCAGAATATCGTAACAGACGTTTAGTATTCGACCAAATGGACGACGAAGAAGTACAGGGCGTTCTCGCTGCAAGTGCTGGAAAGATTTTTGTTGACACAAAAGTAACTCCCGAACTTGACGCTTATCGTTTTGCAACTTACGCAACAAAGGCAATCAATAATAGTTTCTACGCCACAGCCGCACTCGGTTCCGGCACTGGCGTTGAAGCTATCGACGTTGCAATGATTAAACTGCAAGATGCAAGTGTTAATATTCTTAATTGCGAGATATTCGTATCTCCAACTATGGCAAGTTATATTCGACAAAGCGACCAATGGACACGTAATATAAGCGTTGACGCAAATGATCCTTCACGTGTATGGCGCAATGTTGGCGATCTTGACGGTATGCCCGTTCATGTAGTCCCTAAAGGTCAATTCGTAACTGGCATTACGTTATATGACGGAACAACTGGCGGGCAAGAAGCTGGTAGTTATGTAAAGAATGGTTATGATATTAACTTCTTGATCGTTGACAAAACAGCTGTCATGCAGGTTAAGAAACTTGAACTATTAAGAATTTTCGCACCAACAGAAGCACTCTCAGCCGGTACGTCTGGTGTATATCAAAAGTCAAATAAATGGGCTTATGATTACATCATATATCATGATGCTTTTGTACGTGATAACGCACTTGATGGTATCTATTGTCATTACCACACATCATAAAAAGGAGATAATGTGAGAAAAGGAACGAGGAACGTTGGATTTACATTTTATACGGTCGATGAAATGAAGAAATTTCAGAAAAACCC
>JAGLCW010000001.1 GCA_023146045.1 Caldisericia bacterium | reverse complement strand
TTTTCACCAAGCGGTGTTATGAGCCTTGAAATGGGAGATGTTATTAGAATAATTGGCGAACCAAAATCTCTGAGAAAAGTAAAAAAAATTGTTCAAGGCAATACGAAGCAACTAGAATTTACAGATTTTGTTCCGTATTTACTTGGTCTTTTGCTTGGAGTTGTGGTAGGGAAAATTCCAATACCACTACCAAACGGTTTAACCGTAAACTTTGGTGCTTCCGGTGGAATTTTTATTGTAGCTTTAATACTGGGACACCTTGGGCGTATTGGGAAATGGCGATTTTATGTACCAAACTCAGTTCATAATTTTTCTATGGAATTAGGGCTTATGATATTTTTAGCTGGAGCTGGAATGATGGCAGGATCAAGAATTGTGCCAATTATTCAAGAGTACGGTTTAATGCTGTTTGTTGCTGGAGCTATGGTGACAATATTTACAATTACTGTAACATTCTTTGTTATGTGGAAAATTTTAAAAATGAACATTCATGACATGATGGGTTCTATAAGCGGTGGTATGACAAATCCACCTGCTCTTGCTGCGGCCAACAGTAATTCAAAAACAGGACTACCAACAATAGCTTATGCTGGAGTTATGCCTTTAGCGCTAATATTTAAAATTCTTGGTGCTCAATTACTGATTCTATTTTTGCATTAGCAGAAGGGAAAAAAATGAAAAAAATTGGAATAATCATTTGCGATAGATATAGAAGATGTGCTGGTGGGAAATGTTTAAAGTCTCTTAAACAAAGAGAAGGTGCTTTCGAAAGATATAGAAACACTGAAGTAGAACTCGTTGGATATACTTCCTGTGATGGATGTCCTGGTGGAAATATTGAGTATACGGTTGATGAAATGAAAAAAAACGGTGCTGAAATTATTCATCTTGCAACTGGTTTGATCGTAGGTTATCCGCCTTGCCAACACATTGAGTATTTCAGTAACTTTATAAAAGAAAGATATAATATTGAAGTAGTATATGGAACACACCCAATTCCACAAAAATATTACCTTATGCACGAGAAACTAAAAACATGGGACAATAAAAAATGGAAAGAAATCATTAAAGATACGCTGGTAGATGAAAAAACAAGATTAGCGTACGACTAAAATCCAGAATATTTCATTTATTCCTTTTTTTAAATTCCAATAAATCCAAGCCAAATACACAATATTATCCAACTTATACCAATAGATAAATAATATACGCAAGCCATTGGTGTTTTTTCTAATTTTCTTTTTGAAGATTCCTCAAAAACATCTTGTAGGAAGTTGTCTATAAAATATTTAGGTAGTTCTTTATAATTAAAACGTAAAGTAAAACGTGAAAAAATTTTGCTATATTCTACTTGTAAAGCAGTTTTGTTGTTAATCAAGTATTGCATGTAGAAATTAAATTTTCCTGTGGGTTTTTGTTTTAGAGTTATTCCTGAATGACGTAGATAGTTATTAAAAAAAGAAATGAATTCATTCTTATCAAAATAGAAAATCGAGATAACTTTATCTTTTTTGTATTTGTGCCAATAAAAGTAAACACAAAGAATGATAAAAGCTAAAAATGCCCATATCCAGCTTATGCCGTCTGGATAAAATATATTGGAAATATTTAAAAGCATTAGAGGAACTGCAACAATAGCTGTAGCAATAGTTATTCTCTGATTCTTTAAAGCATCAATTATTATGGGTTTTCTTTTCCACAATGAAGTGCCAGTAATTATGTTTGCCACTCCAAACAAAGCCAAAAACAACATGAACCAAAAATTCATTATTCCTCCAAACGAAAATTTTTTACCATTATATCACAATGGAAGAATCATATTTGTTTCTTTTAGGCAAATCTTTCTGTAAATGGTTTTTTCAGTAAACTGTAAACATGAGAATTACGGCATACATTAAACGTCCACATTGGTTGTATTTGTTTTCATTAGCTGCGCTACTAATATTTGGTTCAATTGCAGTTTTTAGTGCTACGCAGTCTTTAGGTGTAGAAAACAGTTATTTTAATCAGCATATTTTGTTTATATTTATTGGAGTAATAGTGTTTGCTGCAACTTCAATTTCTAGCAGTGACTTAATAAAATCTCTATCTTGGTTTGTTTATGGCATTGGAGTATTACTGCTACTGGTATTATTTGTACAAAGCAAAATGCAGCCATCTGATACACCACTTAGATGGATATTTATTGGTAAGATATCTATTCAACCATCTGAATTTATGAAGATTGGTTTAATTTTAAGCCTATCAAGAGTTCTTTCTGAATCGGAATCAAAAAGTTTTGTGCTTTTTTTGCATATTTTGTTAGTAACCATTATACCAGTTGGTTTAATTATTCTACAACCAGATTTAGGAACAGCAATATCTTTGCTAGCAATTTCACTTATTCTAACTTTTTTCTCAAGGGTAGGCATAGGTTACATTTTAGGATTTATTGCAAGCGGGGTTGGAGTTTTAATATCATTCAAAGACAAATTGTTTCATGAGTATCAGTGGAAAAGAATTACTTCTTTTTTAAATCCAGAGTTAGATCCAACCGGAGAAAGTTGGAGCATCAGGCAAGCGCTTATTGCAATTGGTTCTGGAGGACTTAAGGGTAAAGGATACATGAAGGGTACTCAATCAAAAATGGGATTTTTACCAGACACGCAGTATTCAGATTTTATTTTCGCTGTGATTGGGGAAGAATTTGGATTTTTTGGATGCATCATATTGATTACTCTATTTGGATCACTTATATTTTCTTCAGTTCACATTGCAACAGAAACGAAAGATTCATTTCAAAAATTTGTAACTCTTGGAATTGTGAGCCTGTGGACAATCCAGATTATCATTAACATTGGAATGAATTTGTCTCTACTTCCTGTAACTGGATTGCCTTTGCCATTTGTAAGTTACGGTGGTAGTGCTTTACTTACAAACATGTTAGCTGCTGGAATTATTTACCATGTTCATATCCATAAGGGACAGATTCATTATATCTAGCTAGTAATATTTTTTGTAAACACATTTTTCTTCTGTTAATCATTACGATTGATGTATAATTACATCATGAGAAAAATTTATTGCATTACCCTAATTTGTTTTTTTATCGTTTCTGGATTGAGTATTAACTACGCGTTTCCAACAAAGGCTATTCAAGACATCAGCATTATTGTTAAGCCAAGAAGAGTAAGCACAAAGGCAAGCTACCAAATTAGGATGAAATTGGAAAAACCACTTGAAGTTCATGATTGGTTAAAGATCATTTGGCCAAAAGATACGCAATTACCAATATTACCAGAAAATAAAAGTCAACGTAACGCTGAATTAAAAAGAATTGTTGAATCAATCTATATAGGAACATCTCCTTGTTCGGCTTGCCAGGGTCTACCAGTAATTGATTATAGAGAAAACTCAATAAGATTTAATACGCACATGGAATTAGATCCAGCAAATCCAGGATATGAATATGTAGATATACATGTTACAGATAGAGTTGGCATAATAAATCCAACCACGCCAGGTATGTATGAGCTGAAAATCCAAACTGCAAAAGAACTAGATAGATTTGCATCAATTCCGTACGAAATAGTGGAAAGCAAAATTGGTGTACCCGACGGTATACCATCTGTTGAAGTTACGCCAACAGGTATTAATTACAAAGCATCATACAACATCAAATTTAAAACTGGAACTGGTGGCGAACTGTTTATGAATAGAAGCAGAATACGCGTTACTTTTCCAAAAGGGACAAATCTTTCGAAAAGTAACAAAGAAATTTCAAAATCTTCTATTCTAGTTAACGGGAAAGCAATTGGACAGCAACCAATGATTTTTAATGAAACTGTAACAATACTTGCTCCTTCATATATTGGCAATAGCCAAGAGGTTTCTGTTTTCTTTTCGATTGAAACTGGCATTGTAAACCCTTCTTCACCTGGGGAATATCATGTTCAAGTAAATACATCAGAAGATGTAGATATAGTGGACTCACACTCCTATTCTATTACAAAAGAAATACCATTTTTAGAAGTTATTCCAGAAATTGTAAATAGAAAAGCATCGTATAAATTTTCATTCGTTGCAGATAAAGAAATTACAAATCAATATCCAATTTCCATACAATTTCCATCATCAATGAAACTTCCAAGATACATAGATAAAAAAACAGTTTTTATAAACAAATCAAACCCAATTTCAATTTCTGTAAGAAAGCAACTTTTAATAATAAATCCTGATCAAGTTATTGAAAATGGGAAATTATTAACCATTTTTATAAAATCAGACGCTGGAATTACAAATCCTCCTACACCAGAGGCTATTCAGCTTGAGTTTAAATGGAAAGATACAAACCAATGGGAAGTTACAAAGGCTGTCCAGATAAAAGAGCCTTCAATGAAATTCATCAAAGCAAACGTTGATCCATGTAATGCACAAGCAAATGCATTTTTTGCATTCACGCTCGTTAATGGCTCTATTCCATTAGAAAAAACCGATAAAATATCTATTCACTTTCCAAAAGGAACAACTATACCACCCGAAATTGATCATCAGTTGATAACTGTTTCTGGAAGAGATGTTACAGGCATTGTATGTTTTGAAACATATATTGATATTCTGAATCCAAGACACATAGAAAGTGAAGAGAACTTTGAGATCAGAATTCAAAAAGAAGCTGGGGTGATTAATCCAGAGAATGGTGATAAAAATATAAATTACGGCTTAAAAACAAAGAGTCTTGAAGAAACAATTCAATCGCCAGAAATATATTTGTATCCTCCAATCCCTGTAGCCAAGCTTAATCTTCAAAATGGTCAAGAGGGACACAATGGTTGGTTTACATCAACTCCTTTGTTGTCATTTTCTACAAATCAAAAAGATGTTGAAGTAATTTTTTGGTTTGACGAAGAAGAAGAGACTCAACTCTACAGAAAACCAATGGCTTTAGAGGTTGGTCAATATATAACTACGCTACACTATTATGCACAAAATTCATATGAAAAAGGTGAAAGAGTAGATACGGAAATAAAAATCGACACAATTATTCCTGAACTTGAAATAATTAAACCAATTCAACCAACTACATATACAAATCAGGATTCATTTTTAATTATTGGTAGAGTTTTAACACAAGGTCTTGAACCAAACGAAGAAAACCACGCAACGGATTTAGACAGAATTGAAATTAATGGTATCCCCACAGAGTATCTACGGGACGATGAAACAAAACAATTTACGTTTAACCTATCTCTAGATCTAAATGATGGAGTTAATGATGTTTCTATAAGTGCTTTTGATGAAGCAGGTAATAAAGCTAATCGAACATACAGAATTATTAAAGATACTTCTCCACCAGAGATTGTCATAGAGTTTCCTACTGCTGAAAATCCATCATTAGAAAAGAGTTTTCATCTTAAAGGGAAAACTGAACCTTTTACTGAAGTATACATTAACGGAGAATTGGTTTTTGTAGATGCTGAGGGACTTTTTTCATATCCACTTAGGATCAACAAAATTGGGAATACAAAATTATTTGCTAAAGCTATAGATAAAAGCGGTAATATCACAGATCAAGAAGTATCTGTTTGGGTTGGAGTAACAATTAGCCTTAAAATAGGATCGAATATTTCAGTTAAAAATGATAAATCTACGAAAATTGATGCCTCTGCTTTTATTTTGAATGGTAGAACCATGGTACCATTTAGATATATTGGAGAAGCATTACAAGCCGATATATCCTTTTCAACTGATCCTATGAGCAAACTTGTTTCACAAGTTGTTTTCAGAAAAGGAAACACTAAAATTATCCTATCTATAGGCAAGAATAAAGCCTATGTGAATGAAAAAGCAATCGTTCTTGATTCACCACCAATTATTGTAAATGGAAGAACTATGGTTCCAGTTAGATTTGTTGCAGAACAATTTGGGTGTGAAGTTAATTGGGATTCTGAAACAGAAACTGTTGTTATTAGGTATCCAGTTTGGTAAAAGTGAGATTATGAATAAAAAAGTTTCTAGATATTTTGCGAAGCTTTTGGTGTGCATACTATCTGTTTTTGTTGTTTCATTACCAATAATTAAACTAACAGAGTCATCTTGTCATAGGCTATATATTTTTTCATATCAAGAAGAACCAGAATTTACAGACTCACTTCGACTCAACACAATTTGCTCTGATCAATTAACCGGAGATGGTTGGCTAATATTTGAAGGGGAAAACTATATTGCTCCAAAGAGAGTTCAGATATTTAATCCTGAAGATATTATTCAAGCAGAGATTCTAACCGCTCACGCTGGTAATTATTCAGCTAAACTAATGATATACAAAGAAGGTAAAACCTTTTTTTCTGATCCTGTAGTTTTTAATATTACATCAGAAGTGCCAACTTTTGAAGTTATACTACCTTCTGGAAATGAGTTGTATAAAGTAAAAAAACCTGAAGTTTTTGTTTCAATCAAGAGTTCTCAACCATTGATTGAAGCATCTATTGTTTTTAACAACAACAAAATATCTATGGAATGTATCACAGAAAAAGAATGGAATTATTCTGGTATATTGAAATTAGAAGATGGACAAAACAAGGTTCTTATTGAAGGGATTAATAATCATCACGTGAAGGGCATTGCTGCATTTGAAATTTTGTATCAGAAACCAAAATACACCAAAAGAATCCCTGTAATCGGATATCATGATATTGGTTTAAATGGTAATGACTGGATGGTGACTCCCCAAGAATTTGAGAATCATCTTCAATATTTGACTAAAAATGGTTACTATTTCTGTACTCCAAAAGAAGTTCTTATGTTTTCAAATAATTGGATCAGATTACCAGAAAACTCTGTTTTAATAACTTTTGATGATGCATGTAGTGGTGTTTTTACCTATGCTTTACCATTACTAAAAAAATACAATGCAAAGGCAACACTTTTTGTTGTGAACTCTTTTTTAGAAACTAAAGGTTATCTAACTTGGGAAGAGTTAGATGCAATTAATTCTTCCAATGTTTTTACTTTAGGCTCGCACTCATATGCCTTACATGGTTGGGTAGATTATTCAATGATATTTGGTGGTGGAATGACTCCGAAATTGTTTCATTTGCATGAGGAAACATGGGACGAATATTTGATTCGTGTTAAGGGTGACCTATTGAAATCTAAAGAAGAGCTTGAACTCCGTTATGGGAAAGAAATAAATTTTTTTGCATATCCATTTGGAGCATATGATAAAGAAACGATAAAAAGGGTTAAAGAGACTGGATTCTCTGGTGCTTTTACTTTTAATAGATCTGAACACTACATATATCGTTGGTCTAATTGCTACGCTTTTGACAGAATACCTGTTCTAAAAGGTACAAAGGCAATAAATCTATTTGACTAGTGATGAAGTGTAGATTAGTAACAATAGTATTACAATAAATGCTTTTAGTTAGATTAACGATAGGTATAATGAATGGTCTATTCATTTTTTAAAAGAATTTATTGGAGGTACAATGAGAATCGTCATTGCTATTGGCGGTAATTCGCTAATAAAAACAAAAAAAGATAATAGTATTGTAGATCAGTATAGCCAAGTAGAAACTACAGCTTCGAATTTGTCCTCTGTGATAACTGGAAACAATCAAGTTGTAATCACTCATGGAAATGGTCCACAGGTAGGGTTTTTGTTACAAATGCAAGAAACCTCCTCTAGGCTTCTTCCAATAATGCCTATTGACTACTGTGTAGCAGATACACAAGGCGGAATAGGCTATCAAATTCAAACAGCTTTTCAGAATGAACTAATTAAAAATAATTCTAAGAGAGTTATAGTTTCTTTAGTGACTAGATGTGAAGTTTCAGTTGACGATCCAGCATTTAATCATCCAACAAAACCTATTGGCACTTTTTTCAAATATGATGAAATAGCAACAAAATCTTCTTTATATGGTTGGACCTTTGTTGAAGATTCCGGTAGAGGATACAGAAGGGTTGTCGCTTCTCCTAAACCAATAAAAATTTTAGAAAAGGATAGTATTTTGAATTTGCTTGAACAAGGGGCAATTGTTGTAGCCGCAGGTGGTGGTGGAATACCTGTAATAAAGAAAAACTCTAGATATGTTGGAATTGAAGCAGTTATTGACAAAGATTTCGCATCATCCCTGCTAGCTCGCGATATCAAAGCCGATGTTTTGGTAATATCTACTGGTGTTCCCCATGTCTCATTAAATTTTGGGCAACCAGATGAAAAGAGAATTAATGAAGCCACAGTAGCGGAAATGAAAAAACACTTAGAACAAGGGCATTTTGGTAAAGGGAGTATGGAGCCAAAAATTACTGCTGGGATTCAGTTTACAGAAGAAACTAAATGCCCAACGATTATTACTTGCCCAGAATCAATACAGGAAGCTTTGGATGGTTCTTGCGGGACAAGAATTATTCCATAATGTAACTTTTCTAAGTGAAGTAGTATAATAAGTACAAGAAAATCTTTCCGATATTGAGGTAATGTTATGAAAAAAATCCTTGTTTTTTTCCTTTCTTTAAGTCTTCTTATTTCTTCTTTTTCTGTTTTGGAAACAGTAGAAGTAACTTCTCAAGAACAATATTGCATCGAAAATCAATTAATTAATATTGAGTCTGGATCAATAAACAATATAATTGAAAACCTAAAAATAGCAAAAAAACAAGGCTGGGTCATCGATTGGAAATTATTCCAACATATGAATATCATCCAAGTAACAGGCGATGCTGAGTTAACAAAAGAACTTTTTTCAGGTATGACTGCAAGGCTTATTCCAAATCTTACAGTCGCTGCTTCACCAATAGTAAAGAAAGCCTCAATAAATAAGCTTCCAGCAAAAGATTGGAACCTTAAAGATCTAAAGATAAGGGAATTATGGGAAAAAGGATACACTGGAAAAGGTGTAAAAATTGGAATTTTAGATACTGGATGCGACGGAACGCACCCTCAACTGCAAGGAAAGATAAAAAACTTTGCATATATTGGTAGAAATGGTGTAGCAGAAGTTTCAGAAGAAGCTTTTGATACAGATATTCACGGTACACACGTATCGGGGATAGCTGCTGGTGGAAGCATAGAAGATCCTCTAGGCGTAGCTCCTGAAGCTAACCTTTTAGTTGGAATTGTAATACCTGGAGGTATGGGTTCTTTTTCTCAAATTATTGGTGGAATAGAATGGGCAATAGATCCAGATTTAAACCCGGCCACTAAAGATTCACCTTCAATTATTAATATGTCACTTGGAATGCCAGGCTTTGTTGATTTTTGGTCTCCAGTTTTCGAAAAAGCGTTAAACAATGATATTCTTATTGTAAGCTCCTCTGGAAACGAAGGGAACGGAATATCCAATAGTCCTGGAAACCATCCAGAGGTGGTTGGTGTTGGCTCATACAACGTTAACAGAAAACCTTCGTCTTTTTCTGCTGGAGATGCGGATATTAAATGGGATGGGACATATATAAAAGCTAGTCCTTACATTAAGCCAGATATTTCTGCTCCTGGTTCTGCTATTTACTCTTCTATTCCTGGAAATTCATACGAGTATTTTTCTGGCACTTCTATGTCAAGCCCTCATGTTGCTGGAGCTGCAGCCATTTTAAAGCAAGTAAACCCTACTGCTACTGCATGGGATTTACGAAACATGTTAATTTGGGGAGCAGAAGATTTGGGAGTAAAAGGTTGGGATACACGTTTTGGTAACGGAGCGTTAGATATTGAAAGCTCTTTAAGTCTTTTTGAAACCGCAAAGCAAGTCAATGGTACTATAGAAAACTATACACCTGATTATTCTATTTGGATACCAGAGATTAACAGTGGAATGTATATTCTTCCAGACGGTTCATTCTCTGGTAAGTTAATTCCAGGGACGTATACTGTTCAGATTAAAAAAGGAAAGAAAATTATCCATAAGCAAACTATTCTAGTTGATGACCAAGATCTTGCTTTATATATTCTTATGCCAGAAATTAGATTAATGGAATTTAGTGGAGTTGTATTTAATCAAAACGGGATTTCAATTGAAAACGCTAAAATCATTCATGATGGAAAAGTCTACAGAACTGATAAAAACGGACATTTCAAATTAAATTTATACCAAGGTGACGACGTTATAATAAGGCAAAGTGGCTTTAAAGAACAAAGATTTGTTGCTAATGAAAAAAAGCAATGGGTAAATGTTAGACTTAGAAAAGTTAGTTTGTTATTGATTGAAGGATTTTCACCTTATTCAACTACAGTTAATCCACCGCAGCAGGCACTTTTTTATTATGAAGAAGCATTGAATGCTTTAAATAAAGATTATGCTCTTTTTAAGTGCAGTGAAGAAACTTTAACATATGAGGATATGGAAGGTTTCCAATCTGCAATACTGTTTTATTCAAGTGGAGGGATGCTTGGCAATGAAGTAATTGCAGCTGGAAAGTATCTAGATATGGGTGGAAGACTGCTTGTTTCTGGTAGAATGGTTTTATTGATAGAGCAGTTCTATCACAGAACATTTCTTACCGAAAGACTTCAGATCTATTCAAAGAATATGCTTGCTTTTCCTTCTGTAAAAGGAATAGGAAGCGAATATGAAGGATTTAAATTTCCTTTATCTGGAAGCGGTGGAGCGAATAATCAAGAAACGTGCGATGTAATAATGAAAGAGCAAGAGTCTAAAAGTACACCAATATTGACTTATTCTGCAACTTCTGCAACAAAATACGCTGGTATTTTAAGCAATACTGGTCAGTACAAACTTGGGTTTTTTGGTTTTGGGGTTGAAGGAATTGGTATTAAGAACGATAGGATCAGCCTGTTAGAGACAATTTTTGAATGGATGAATAGTGGAGGTTCGATTTCTATATCTAAACCTGCAACTAAAACATATATTACCATTAAAAGTAAACACGAAACCTTTGAAATGATTAGCAAAGAATCAAAGATTGAGTTAAATAACTTATTTTTAGACGAGTATACGTTTAAGCTTGAACAATATGGAAAAGAACCAGTTTATTTTGAATGTAACTTCAAAACAGAGAATAATTATCTAGCTAACGTGTTTTTCAAAGACTCAAAAAATCAAAGTGTTTCAATTAACCCATTAAAATGTGATCTTGAGAGTGCATTTTTGATGATTTATTACAAGGACACTTTATTGTCATCAGAAAACATAGATCCGAGAAATTCTATAAAAAAAGAATTGCCATCAGGTGATTACTTATTTTGTATTTCCGCAAAAGGATATAAAAACCAATACTACAAGATGGATATTTACAAAGCTACTGAAGAGAATAGAATAGCAGAAATGAAAATGAAAAAATCAAATACTCATGTACTTATGATTGATGATTCTGCTACTGGATGGGCATTGTTAGACAGATATCTTCAAATTGGTATTTATTCTTCAAGATGGATGGAATCTACGGGAATAGTATTTGATTTTTGGTCAGTTGAAGATAGAGGATTTCCTCTTTTCCATGAACTTTATCCATATGATGTAATAATAGATGTTGCTGGAAGAAATACTGCTGCACTATATACAGAAAACCGACAGGAAACTATCTCAAAATATCTTGATCATAATGGTTCATTTGCTATTTTTGAAAATAGTACTCATGCTGTTATGGATAATTCAAAATGGCTTTCCAATTATTTTGGTGTAGAGATTAGTAATGCTAACATTAGAGAAAAAACGGTTACTGGTGTTGAAAATACAGTTACACAAGGCATGTACTTTGATTTGTTTAATCCTGTTGAACAAGATGGATTGTACATCACCTTTCCCGAGCTAAAGTTTACTAAAGACGAAACGAAGACATTGTTTTTTTATGCAAGCCAAAAAGTATGCTCTAGTTACTATGATTCTGGGTCGTTTAGAACTGCTTTAGTTCCATTTGGTGTAGATAACTTAATGCATTCAGAGACTAGGTTGGATTTGCTTAAGTTAATGGTTAAATTAATGGATGATGGTACTTATGATTTGGAATAATTATGTGTGAAACTGATAAATACATAGAAGAAGCTGATGAAGTTTTTATAAAATATGCACAAGAAGCTGTGAAACAATTACCAAAAATGTTACGTGACAAAATGATGAATGTTAGCATTCTTGTGCAAGATGAACCAATGGCATATCAAATGGAAAATAGAAATAAAAATGATGTGTTGTTGGGTCTGTACGAAGGTATACCAAATCCTTATAAGGCACATAACTATAATTTTTGTCTTCCTGATAAGATTACTCTCTTTAAAAATAATATATTGTTTATTTCAAACAGTAGGAAACAAAATCTTCAAGATTTAATCAAAGAAGTAGTATACCATGAAATTGGACATCATTTTGGATTTAACGAGGAAGACTTAGAACCATTTAAAACGGTTTAGACGGTTTCTGCTTTTGGAATAGTAACATATTCAAATTGGTTACTATAAAAGTCTATTTTGTATGTATCACCTGCGTGGATTTTGTTTTCAATAAAAGCAATCGATAGTTCATCTGCGATTCTTTTTTGTAGTACTCTTCTGAGTGGCCTGGCTCCAAAATCTTGGTGGTAGCCTTCTTCAACTAGCTGATTTTTTGCTTTGTCTGTAACTACTAACTCAATGTTGTATGTAATTATATCTAAGCAGATATTATTAATCATTATATTGACAATTTTAAGTAAATCGCTGTAGGAAAGAGAGTTGAAAACTACTATTTCGTCTAACCTATTTAATAATTCTGGCTTGAAGAATTTTTTTAATTTACTGTTAACTTCTGCTGAAAAACTTTCACCAAGGCAGAGATTGCTTTCTTGATCATTTTTTTCATTTTTGTTATCAGTGAATCCAACAGTTAAAACTCCATCTTTTGTGTTGTGTACTATGTTGGATGTTAGTACGACTATGCAATTTGAACAATCTACTGTGAATCCCTTTGCATCGGTTAACCTTCCATCATCAAATAATTGAAGCCAAATATTAAAAATATCTGAATGCGCTTTTTCGATTTCATCGAATAAAAGGATTGAGTATGGTTTTCTTTTGATTGCTTCTGTAAGTTGGCCGCCTTCTTCATATCCAATGTATCCAGGTGGAGCCCCAATTAATCTTGAAACAGCATGCTTCTCCATGTATTCACTCATGTCAAAACGAATCAAGTTTTTTCTAGTACCAAACAAATACTCTGCTAAAACCCTAGCAGTTTCAGTTTTACCCACTCCTGTTGGTCCAAGGAAAAGGAAAATACCTGTTGGTTTATTTGCATCTTTAATTCCAAGCCTAGATCTCCTGAGTGCGTTAGCAAGAGATTTTAATGCTGGATTTTGACCAATAATTTTTTGTTTCAACTCTGATTCGATGTTCATAAGTTTGTGTTTTTCTGACTCTAAAAGTTGCCCCATAGGAATATTTGTCCATTGAGAAACAACCTTAGCAACATCATCTGCAGATACTATATATTTGTTTGCTTCAATTTTCCATTCATTCAGTTTCGTTAAGTATTCCTTTTGTGTTATTGAAAGAAGCTGTTTCTCTTTTTCAACAGGAGTTCCTTTTTCTTCTTTGGTTAATATCCTTTTTTTTAAAAAATCAATTTGATTTCTAGTTTCCATAAGCTCATCTGGAGGAATTTGGTGCACATAGCAATAATGGGCACATGTTTCATCTAGTAAGTCAATTGCTTGATCTGGCTGATATCTCCCAAGAATATACTTTGTAGACAGTTTAACTGCAGAATCAACGGCATCATTTGATATGTGAACCAAATGGTGCTTTTCAAAAGATGGTCTTATTCCTTCTAATATATGATATGTTTCTTCTGGATTTGGTTCTCCAATATTCACTGGCTGAAATCTACGTAGAAAAGTAGAATCTTTTTCAACCTTTTTTCTATATTCTTGTAAATCGCAAGTACATAAAACTCTGGTTCTACAGTTATTTAAATACGGTTTAAAAAGGTTTATCAAAAAAGGTGTCTCTGTACCGGTTTTTCCAAAAAGTTGATGAATTTCGTCAATAAATAGTATGATATTGCCTTCTTCTTCAATGTAAGAAAAAAGTTTTTGAAGTTTTTGCTCAATATCTCCTCTAAATTTTGTTCCAGAAATCATAGAGCAAAGATCTAGAGAAAGTATTCGTTGATTCCTATAAATGCCAGGAACTTTTTGGCTAACAATTTTTTGAGCCAATGATTCAATAAGTGCTGTTTTGCCAACTCCAGGGTCGCCTAAAATTATTGGATTATTCTTTTTCTTTCTGGAAAGAATTTGTAGTATTTGCTCAATTTCTTTATCTCTGCCTATCACAACATCTAAATTCCCAACTTCAGCTTGAGCTGTTAAATCATTTACTGGGTACATATCAGCTTTAGCATCAATATTGTCTTGATCTATGTTTATGCTATAAATTTTGTTTTTATGGAATTTTTGCAAAATGCTTTCTGATTGAACTTTACTTTCAAGCGTTGATTTTGTTAATCCGAGTTCTTGGAGAAGAGAAGAAACGGTGTTTTTTGATTGCAGGAATATTTCTTGTAACAAAAGCAAAGAGTCAATTTGACCTAGAAATTCTTCTTGGCTTTTTTTTGCTGCTGTTTCAAGAATTTCTTTAGTTTCATCAGCTATAACAATGTTGGAACCATTGTTATGAGAATTTGAAGTGTCTCTTAAAAGATACTTTTCTTCTAACATTTGATTAAGAATTGTTGTAAACTCTTCAACACTTATGCTTAGAGAAGATAGAGCTAAATCAACATTC
The DNA here is from genome assembly GCA_023146045.1 of Caldisericia bacterium. GTDB lineage: Bacteria > Caldisericota > Caldisericia > UBA6126 > UBA6126 > JAGLCW01. Next base: position 12,306 of record JAGLCW010000001.1, on the reverse strand, counting down.
TCATCTGCCTTTAACAGCCCTATCATCAAATGTTCTGGTAAAATATACTGGTAACTCGAGGCAGCAGCTTCTTTTCTAGCAATTGAAATAGCTCTTTTTGCACTACGAGAAAGTATTTCCCAGTTCATTAATCGTTTCTAACCTCTTTTAAAACGGCATTTACATTTTCTCTCATGTTTTGTTTAAATCCACTTTGATAATAAATAACTTCTCCTATTGGAGAAATTAACAAATAGTAAGGATATCCGCTTAGCCCATACATAGAAGCAACATCTCCGCTTTGATCTAACAAAAGTTCATATTCAGGACCATTCGGATAATGATTTTTTATTTCTTGAGTAGACTCTCTTACATCAATAGCTAGGACAACAAAATCTTCTTTATTCATATCCATTAACTCAAGAATTGCTGGCTTCTGTGTTTCACACCACGTACACCATGTTGTTGTGAAGTCTAACAATACAAAATTTCCCCTAAAGTCTGATAAACTAACAATGTTGTTGTCAAGATCTGGGAGTGTGAAGTCTGGGGCAATTTGTCTATTTTCTTTTGGTATAAATTCATTTGGAAGTTTTGCACCCGTATTCTCTTTTAAATCGGTTGGGCCTATTGGTTCTGTAGGTTTTTTGGGTTGAGTTTCTTGAGCCTCTTTTTCTGTTGGAGTATATGTCGAGATGTTGCTCGAAAGTGCCTTTGGTTTTATGAAAAATATGTAGCCAACTATTATTACTGCCACAATACAAATAACCAATATAATGCTCAAAAAAATATTGTTGTTTTTCTTTTTTACTGTCATTTTAGCCTCTTCCGTTCTGGTAAATAATTTGAAACTTTTTTGTTTTTTTTCCCAGACAATATTATTATATAATATTGTAATCATTTTCGGTATGTTCTAAAGAGGTAAAAATGAAAACGATTTGGGCAACTTGGCGGAAAAACTATATTCAAAGGGCATATGATTCAACAAGTGAATGCCTTTTTTGTAAAATAGCTAGTGAGAAGTGCGACAAAGAAAATTTTGTTTTATATAGAGGATTTCATAATTATGTTATTATGAATCTTTTCCCATATACTTCAGGACATTTACTGATTGTACCATACAGACATACTTGTGACTACAGAGATTTAGAAGAATCTGAGAGATGTGAAATGTCACTTCTAGAACAAAAAAGTATAACATGGATTGATGAAGCTTTTCATCCTGGTGGATTTAATATTGGAATGAACATAGGTAGTGTTGCCGGGGCTGGTATAGATAGTCATATACATAGGCATATTGTCCCAAGATGGAAAGGCGATTCAAACTTTATGCCTGTTGTTGGTGAGGCAAGAGTAATGTCAATTTCAATAGAGGATGCTTATGATGCATTGCTAAAAATTATTAATCAGGAGGCATCATGAAAAAGAGTTTGTTTGCTGTATGTTTTTTAATTGTGTCATGTCTTTTAGTTGCATCTTGTGGAAAAAATGAAAAATCAGATTTTTTAAAGTTTAAAAATGAATATTTTTCATTTGAATATCCGGCAAGTTGGATATTAGAAGAAGGTACAAATAATATTTCTGTTGTTGGTCCAGATATTGATGGATACTATGTAAACACAAAAATTGACTACAATACATCAATAGCATTAACTCTTGAAGATTTTACAGAAGTTGTTGAGCTTCAAAATAAAGTTGATGAGTTGCCAGATTTCATTGATGGTGGAATTAAGCTAATTCAAATTGGGGGCATAGATGCAAATAAGAGAATATTGCAAACTACTGTACCATCTTCAAACGGTAACCAAATGCTATATGTTACTTTAACGTATGCAGTTGTTGAGCCAAGTCTTGGGATTGTTGTTACAACAGAGTGTTCTGTAAGCAATTATCTAGAATACGAAGATACGCTTGATAAGATTTTAAATTCCATCAATTTTGGAGATTGGTAATATGCAAAAAAAAGTTACGTTTGTCCTGATTTTAGTTTTATTTTTTTCAAGTATTGTAAATTTATATGCATTTCAAGAGCTAGGAACAAACGAAAGAAATTTTATTTATTTGAAAAACAATCAAGGAAATGAAATTAGAGTTTTTGAAGATGGGGGGAATTATTTCCAAAATTTTCCACTACCAAAAGACATAAAAGTTTCACAAATGGCTGTTTGCCCATGTGGAGGGTTTATTTTAGCATTTGATGAAAGTAAAAAAACCGTCTATTACATAGATGATGAAAATGGAGACGTCATTTGGGCTTTAAAGCATATGGAAAATATTGGTAGCATGACTGTATCAAAACACAAAACAAGATACATTGGAATAACAAATACTGTTGATCACAGCATTAGAGTTTATTCCGAAAAAGGTGTACATATTCGAACTATAAAAAATGATAATAGATGGAAGGAAGCAACTGCAATAAGTATTGATGACTGGAATCACGTATGGGTAGTAGATAAAGTTGGAAAGTCTGTTTTCATGCTTACCGAAAAAGGGAATGTGAGGAAAAAAACTAGTTATTCTTCTTCAACCCCATTTTCGTCTATAGTTTCTTTGTCTTCCAATAGAAGTGGCGATATGTATGTTTTAGATACAAATGGTAAAATATATGTATTCAGCCGAAATGGAAAGTATTCTAGATCTACCAGTATTAAAAATTCACAGGGAAAACCAAATTCTATAGGAATTGATCCAACGCTGAATTATATGTATGTTCAATATAGTAATGGAGGTTTTAGCAGAATGAAAAAATCTGGAGAAATACTTTATACAGTAAAATCTCCATTTTCTGTTGCTAAAAAGGATATTATTCAACTTCAAATTGGGAGTAGATTGTTATTGCATTATGGAGTAATTCCTGTTGTTTTAGATGCTGCACCATTTATTGATTCAAGTTCAAATAGAACGTATGTGCCAATAAGGGCTATAACTGAATCTTTTGGTGCCAATGTTTCATGGAATGGTAAAGAACAATCCGTAACAATTTTACTTCAAAAAACAAAAATTATACTGAAAATTGGTAGCAAAAAAGCATCTGTTAATGGAAAGCAAATTAGTTTGGATGCCCCCCCATCAATTGTTAGCAACAGAACATTCGTACCACTTAGATTTATTTCTGAAGCTCTTGGTGCAAACGTACAATGGTTTGCAGAAAACAGAATAATTAAAATTGTTAAATAGTTAGCTATTTGACAATAATTGGTGGAAGTATTTCATCAACTGAATCAAAAGAATTAATAGTTATTGATATATATTGGAGTCCACTTTTTTCATTATGGAAAGAGTGGATTGCTTTTATTTGGCCTTTGTATCCGCCATCTTCAATTACAAAGATTTCCATATGTCTAGAAAATCCAGATTCTAGATCTTTGTAGTCTGCAATGAATTTTCTTGTTGGAGTTTCCTCAAACATTATTGTTCCATCAATTTCTTCAAATGTAATGTTGATATCTTTGTAAAATGATGTCGCAACAATCATTTCCTCTTGAAAAATGTTATCAAATCTAAGTAGTGAGTAGCCTGGTTCAATTGTTTCATTCCAATTGCCATGGACGTCAACAGACCATCCAGTAAAACCTATTTGGATAATTTCTAAATCAATAGTTATGCCATCTAACCCTGTTTCTGAGCCAACAATAGATGTAGATTGTTCAGTTGGAATTGATTTAACGTATGCAGACTGAAGTATATCGTCTTTTGAATTACCAATTTCAATTTCGTATTCGAGCGAGTAGGGATCAACGATATCAATTTCTAGAATATCCAATGGATGTAAAGAATCTATTAGAAAATCTCGGTAATTTTCACCTTTTTCAAGAAGTACGTCGTCTTCAAAAAGTCTATATCTTTTCCCGCCATTAACAGCTACATGCACGGGATTTGTTGTGATGTTGGTAATTTCGTAAGCTCCATCTGAGTTTGTAATTACTTTATTGGAAGAATCTATTGAAACCTCAATATTTTGTAGAGGTTTTCCTTCATAGGATTCGTATATGTATCCCTTCATAGAAATAGATTTCGTACAACCAATTAAAATGAAAATCAAAAACAATGCTATTAAGCTATAAAATTTATTTTTTTTCACAATAGTCACCTCTTGTAAGAATATTGTATTAGTGAGTAATACTATGTCAACGGACTTTTATTTAATTAACAGGTAGAGTAACAGTGAAAACGCTTCCTTCTTTATAGTTGCTTTTTACTTGTATTCTACCGTTGTGCATATTAATCACATGTTTTACTATAGAAAGACCTAACCCAGACCCAGCATTTTCTGTTCTTGATTTTTCAACCTGATAGAATCTCTCAAATATACGTTCTAATTCATGAGGTGGAATTCCGTAACCATGATCTTTAAAAGATATTTGAATAGTATTTCTTGATTGTTTAAGTGACACATGTATTGTTTTGTCTTTATCAGAGTATTTTATGGCATTTTCAAGTAAGTTTCTAAATACTTGAGTAATCAATGATTGATTACCAATAATTTTGATATCAGGGAACTCATTTAAAAAAACAATCTTAATGTTCTTATTTGTTGTTTCTTTTTTGCACATTTCTGAAGAATCATGTAGTGCTTCAGACAATAAAAACGGTTTTTTAATCAGTTGTTCAGCATTTTCAACCTTGGACAACACCAATAGGTCATTGATTATACTGTCCATTTTTTTTACATTCTTCATGATAATCTTAAGATATTTAATTTTAATTTGATCTGGTAGATTATCTTCTGTTTCAAGAGTTTCTGTGAAACCCATTATTGCAGCAAGGGGGCTTTTAAGTTCATGGGAAACATTTGAAACAAATTCAGTTCTAACCTTTTCTAATTTTCTAATTGTTGTTAAGTCTTGAATGATAAGTAAGTACTCTTCTTTGTCAGAGGATTTAATGAATGTGGTTATTGGAATAATTCGATAAAAAAAAGTTCTATCATCTAAAAAACTAAATATAACTTCACCTTCTCTAGATTTTTTAGTTTCAATGACATATTCAATATGTTTATTTAAATGTGGATTTTTAAATACTTCACAAACAAGTTGTTCTTGTATCAAAGCAGATTTAAAAAGAATTTTTCTAATTGAGTTATTTGTAAATACAATTTTTTCTTTTTCATTGAATATTAGAACACCTTCATTAAGTCGATTCATTAGTGAAAGCGTGAAGCTGGATAATTCTTCCAATCTATGAATTTTCTGTTCGTAGTAGCTAGATAATTGATTAATGTTGTCAATAAAGTCCACTTTTAAATTTGTTGAGTCTCCGAGTTTTGATTTAAACAAATTATCTATTCTTAACCAATACGAAATGGAAGAAAAAACTGAAACTAAAACTGAAACTAAAAAAAGCGGAATTAAAAAGTTGACAAAGATAAAATAACAAGTGAAATCAGTGTAAAATATTAGTAATAAACAAGTTAGTGTTAATACTACAAATGAACAAAATAAAATTGTCCAGATCAGTTTGTTTTTCATGGTAACTTCATTTTGTATCCAACTCCTCTGACTGTGCATATTAGTGAAGATGCATTTGAGAGTTTTTTCCTTAATTGTGTTAGGTGAACGTCTACAGCTCTATCAATAATCTCTACATCATCTTTCCATGCTCCTGTTACAATTTGTGATCGTGATACTACTCTACCTGCATTTTCTGCTAAAAATTGCAGAATATCGAATTCAATCTGTGTAACAGTAATTAACTGATCTTCCACATAAACTTCTCTACTTTCTTTATCAATTAGTAGCTTTGGATTTTTCCAAACAAGATTATTTAGCATATTTCTTGACAAAATTCTTCTTACTCTTGCTAAAAGTACTTTAGGGCTGAATGGTTTTGTTACATAGTCTTCTGCTCCCATTTCTAGCCCCTTAATGACATCAGCATCATCGCATTTTGCTGACTCAATAATCACAGGAGTATATTTGAGGTTAGGACTATTCTTCATGTATGACAATAATTCTAAACCAGATATTTCAGGGATCATTAGATCTAATATTACAAGGTTAAAACTGTCGTTTTTTAATTTTTTCATTGCCGCTATGCCACTATTTATAGAAGTTACAGTATAGCCATCTTTTTCTAAGTGAAATCTAATTAGTTCAGTTAAATCTTCATTATCTTCTATCAATAATATTGAAGTCATAGTAAGGCTCCTTGAAGTATTTATTCCAACTTTTGTCAGCTAATGAAAAAAATTTTTCTACCGGAAATCCCATAACATTCCAAAAGCTTCCAGATATTTCTTTTATAAATTCCTTTGGAACTTCTTGAATGCCGTATGCACCAGCTTTGTCTGTTGGTTTAAAGATTGACACATAGTTAGTGATAGCTGATTGAGGTAAAAACCTAAAAGTTATTTTTGTTAAATCATAAAAATAGAGTTTTTGAATAATTTCAAAATTACATGTTTCAATAATACTTACATATGTTATCGCTTCATGTGTTGTTCCAGAAAGATCTGAAAGCATTTCTACTGCTTCGTCCATATCGCTTGGTTTACCTAAAATTGCTTTCTTAGAGACGATTACTGTATCGCACCCAATTATCAGGCTATGATTAGGTGTGATTAGAGCGATGGATTCAGATTTTTTCTGAGCATTGGCTAAGGAAATTCTTATTGCCTGATTTGGATTTTTATTTTTTAATGATATTTCTGTGGTATTAGAATTTATACTTTTAAACTCATTGAATATTTTTGAACAAATATACTTGCGTCTTTCTGAACAGGAAGCAAGAATTATGTCCATAATAGTTACAAATTACTTGTATGGAGGTAAGATTTAGCCATTACTTGCACAAAGGGTTCTTCTGATCTAGCAAGTAGAACAATGTATGGTTTGCCAGCAACTCCTATTTCATTAAGTACCTTGAAAGCAAATTGTAGTGTGCTAGAAGAATTATTTTTTGAATTTAATTTGATGTAATGGTAGATAACTTTACACGATTCTTTTGAGTGAATTTTTAACAGAGTCTTCAGGCAGGCATTTTCAATGCTAATACTGTTTCTTGTAAGGCTTATTCTATCTTCAATTGTTGTTTCAATATCAGCAAAATCGAAGTAGCTACAAACCACTAAACCATTTTTTGCAATCAGATCGTTTTCATCAAAAACCAAATTTCTAAAAAATAGGCGATCTTCATTTTTAAAAACTATGCTTTCTATATTTACAGTTTCTAGACCTGAGGTTTCGTTTAGTGCAGAATTTAGTAAACCAAAATAAGATTCTTTTATCGTGGCAAAGTTTGATGTTTTTGATGGAAACGCAATAATACTTTGCCAACCAGATTCTGGGAAAAGCATTACTAAAATTTTTACTACTTCTAATTTCTCTGAATCTTCTATGTCAGATTTATCTAGAATTGTTTTAAGAAAACCTTTACATTTTGAATCTTTGAAACTCAAAAGAAGTTCTTTTAATTGGTCAATAAATGTTTTTGGGTCGCTAAAGAAAGTTTCTTTTACTCTGGAAAATACAATGTCGTGGAAGAAGAGTTTTGCTAAGGCTTCATGTGTTTTAGATGATTCATATATTTTGCTATTTTCATGAGTAAAAATTGCACAAATTTCTGTTACATTGGCAGACGACAATGCTTCAACTGTCGTCTGAATATCGGCATCTAAGTAAAGATAGTTGTGTACTATCTTTTTAATTGGCGATGATTCATTTTTTCCAAAAGCAAATTGGAAAATTAAAGCTGTAAGCATAAGTAATATGCTTAAAACCAATGGTAAATAGGTATTTACATTTTGAAGAAATACTGAATGATAAGCCACAGTGAATTAAGTTAAAAACCTTGCCATCAGCTCTTCAGCCGTTTTTTTCTTTAGGTTCTGTTTAGGATAAACCAATATTTTAAGGTCTGCTTTATCTCTGCTGTTTTGTTTAAATATTTGTATCAAATTTTTACAATATTTTTCTAGGTCATGTATTGATGTAAACAAAACAAATAAATCGTCTACAGATTCATCAGAAGTAAAAATAAACTTGTTCGCGGTTTTTTCTCTCATGCTTAATGTAACTGCTAGTAAAAAATCTTCTTTGACAGAACGTATTTCTAAATTGTTGGCATTCATTATCTGAATTTTTAGAGCGTGAAATTCAACACCAGATTCTAACCATTCTGTTAATTTGTGTATAGCAACTTTTGGTGGATAACGTAGAATAAGCGTGTTGCCATTATCTTCATTTTTTTTTCGGATAAGTCTGTTAATTCTAATTTCTAGTTCTTCAAAATCAAATGGTTTAACTAGGTAATCGTCTGCTCCAGCTTTAAACCCTTTGATTTTGTCTTCAGTTTGCGTCCTGGCTGTAAGAAAAATGATTGGTATTTCTTTTGTTTCAAAGCTTTCTTTCAATCTTGCTGCAACTTCAAATCCATCCATTTCTGGCATCATTACATCTAGAAGAATTAAATCTGGTTTTTTTTCATTTGCAATTTCAATTGCCTTTAGTGGGCTTGATGTTTTTAGAACTTCATATTGTTTTAATTGCAAATGAAGAGCTAATAAAGATAAAATATCAGGTTCATCATCTACTATCAATATTCTGGTTCTACTGCTCAAAATTGTACCCCTATCCTATTTCCAAATCTCAATACAAGTATCTGGGCAAATCAATGCACAAGAAGTGCAACCTGTACACTTGCTCATATCGGTAATTGTGGCTGGGTGAAACCCAGACTTATTTATTTCGCTTTTTAGCTCAATTATTCCGACTGGACAAACTTCAACACAAAGAGAACAACCTTTACATAAATCCTCATTAAAAACTACTTTTGCCATGCGTTTCTCCTTATTTTGATAGCTCACGGATTACTTCTTGAGCTACAACTATACGCTGAATCTGATTTGTACCTTCATAAATTTGAGTGATTTTTGCATCACGCAACATTTTTTCAACGGGATAATCTTTCATGTAGCCGTATCCACCCATAATTTGAATGGCATCTAGTGTGACCTTAACAGCTACATCTGAAGCAAAATATTTTGCCATAGCAACACACTTGCTGACTCTTTTTTCACCTGAGTCAACCGTTGCTGCTGCGTTGTAAATAAGAGATCTGGCGGCTTCAATCTGAGTTGCCATATCTGCTATCATAAATTTTATTCCTTGTTGAGATATTATCGGCTGTCCAAATTGTACTCTTTTGGTGGAATAATTCAATGCTTCGTCAAAAGCACCTTGAGCAATTCCTAAAGCTTGAGCGCCAACTCCAGCTCTTGAATGATCAAAGTTATCCATTGCAATAAAAAATCCTTTTCCTTTTCCACCGAGCATGTTTTCAGAAGGAACAAAAACGTCATCCATGATTAAATCACATGTATGTGTAGCTCTTATGCCCATCTTATTCTCTTTTTCACCAAAGTGGAACCCTTCCATCCCTTTTTCTAGTATGAATGCTGTAATACCCCTGATACCTTTTTTTGGATTAATAGTTGCTAGAACAACATAAACATCTGCAATTGAACCATTTGTAATGAATATTTTTGTTCCGTTAAGCCTATATCCATTTTTTTCTGGTACTGCTTGAGTTTTTATTGCTGAAGCATCTGACCCAGCTTCAGCTTCTGTTAAAGCGAATGCGGTAAGATACTCACCAGATGCAATTTTAGGGAGGTATTTTTTCTTTTGTTCGGCTGTTCCCCATTTTACAATAGGGTGTGCACCTAGTGCATTTACTGAATATGCACAACTAACGCCACCACAAACACGTGAAAATTCCTCTTGTACTAAGCACAATTCTGTTACACCAAAGTTTAAACCACCATATTCTTCAGGTATAAAAATCCTACAAAAATCAAGCTTTCCCATTTCTTTAATTAGGGATACAGAACATTTATCCTGTTCATCTAACTCGGCACGTACAGGTTTTATCCGTGTGTTAGCAAAACGTCTTGCGGCTTCAATCAATAGTTCTTGTTTTTTGTTCCAAAAATACTTCATACAAATGATTTTACCTAATCCGATAATGGTTTCAATATATGAACCCAATGTTGTTTGTAGAAAAAGTATCTAATTGTATACTTGGTACAGATAACAATAGGAGTTGTAAATGCCACAAATAGCGAAAACTAGAATTAAAGTAAAGATGCATCGCTTTATTTGTCCAGATGACATTGTGTTAAAAACTGGTGATAAAGTGAAAATATCATATGAAGATCAAGTTGAATATGGAGAAGTTTTAATGATTAGTCCATGGAGCGATAGCATTAAAACAGATGGAGTAATAATTGATTCTTCTAGCAATCTTCCTGATGGTAAAAAAGAATCTCTGCACCAAAAAGATAGAGAAGTTTTGAAATTTTGCCAAAGCAAATGTCATGAACTAAATTTGAACATGTCATTAGTTAAAGTAGAACATGCACTTGATGGATCAAAAATTGTAATATATTTTACTGCAGATAAACGCGTTGATTTTAGAGAACTAGTTAAAGAAATCAATAATTTTCTTCACCATAAAATTAGAATTGAACTTTGGCAAATAAGTTCAAGAGAAAAAGCAATTCTAATTGGAGGAATAGGAATATGCGGTAGAGAAGTTTGTTGTAGATGTATTGCTCAAATACCAGACAGTGTAGGAATAAAAACTGTAAAAGATCAACACTTAGAAATTAACCCAATAAAAATAACTGGAATATGCGGTAAATTGATGTGTTGTTTAAGCTATGAACATAGTCAGTATATAGAAATGAGCAAAGAATTTCCGTGTATTGGTTCGACAGTTGAAATGGGTAGCAAAAAAGGAAGAGTTAAAGAGGTTTACTACTTAAAGAAAACCATGAAAATAGATTTCGAAGAAATTGGTGTAAGAGAGATAACGATGGATGAGTATCTTGGAAATGTGCCATCACCATTTGATTTAGAAGAAACAGTTGACAAGCGTATCCATATAATTAAACCAAGGACTATTAGGTCTAAAGGGAAACAAATATCAAAAAACAAAACTGTAATTACTAGTAAAGAACCAAAAGATAATTCTAGACCAAAGAAATATAACAAAAAAAGCACAAACCCATTTAACAAAACAAAAAAAACTGCAGAAGAAACAAAACCACAAACCTCTCAGGTTAAAAAACCTAAATCAAAAAGGGTTTGGCCTGGAAGACGTAAAACTGGGAAACCAAAGAGCGAAGCCACTCAAGCTAACCCGAATGCATCATCCAGCCAAAAAATAAATCATAATCCACAACCAAAGAGGCAGGACGGTAAGTAGCTACTAGCTTATTTCTGAAAATGCTAGTGCTTTAGCTCCACAGACTGGACAAATCTCTGGTTTTTTCCCAGCATGAACATAGCCACAAACCTTGCATAGGTATACTGGTTCATCTTCTTTTGTATTTATGTTTTCTAATGCTTCTGAATACATGTCTGCGTGACTTTTTTCTGCACCAAGCGCTAACGTGAAACCACGCAAAGCAGCGTTTTGTTCTTCTTCTTTTGCTTCTTTAATCATTTTTGGATACATTGAATCAAATTCAAAAGTTTCTCCAGCTATTGCATCTTTAAGGTTTTCTTCTGTTGATTTTATTAGACCGGCATTTTTGAAATGAGCTAGCGCATGTATTGTTTCTGCTGCTGCTGCTGCTTTAAATAGTTTTGCGATAAAGTGAAAACCTTCTAACTCAGCTTTAGCGGCATAAGCAAGATATTTTCTGTTTGCTTGTGATTCTCCTGCAAAAGCAGCTTTTAAATTTTCTTGAGTTTTTTCCATAGATCATCTCCTAGTATGTGATTAATAAATCTATAATACTATGTTTTTTCGTGGAAACAATTTTTTCTTGATCTTATTCTTACAAATGTTTTTGGCTTTATTGTCAAATTTTGTATCAAAAATGGTGATTGGAATCCAACTTTTTCTAGTAACCCTATTACTTCTCCCATATCAGCTTTTTTTAACAACTTGAAGATAAATTTATCGTATCTCTCAGATTCTTCTAGGTACAATGAAAAAATCCCAGGTTCTTCTAGTAACCTAAAAATGGCTGATAATGAGACTACTGGATCTTTAATCAATGATTCAACGTCAAAGCAGTCTATTGAATAGAATTGTTTTGCCCTCAGCTTGTTCCAATTGCAAAACGGAATGTATCTTGCACAAAATATACCCCAAAAATTGAATTCTTTTAAATATTTTTCCCAATATTTTTCTTCTGATTTTGTTCTAGTGAAAATCATTAATCTATTTTTCAGATACTTAAATCTATTATGCAATGGTGGTATTAATGAAGAATCAGCAAGCCCATATATTGCATATTGTTTTCCCTCTAATGGCTGCAATAGTTTTCTATAAACAGCCTCAGCATTACAATGCTTTAATGGTATTGTTTTA